>DXHF01000496.1 GCA_019113605.1 Candidatus Paenibacillus intestinavium | reverse complement strand
CTGACCCGATCGAGCTAATTAAGCGTAAGGAAGTCTATGAGCGTCTTGAACAAACAACTGACTGCTGTGAAGATGTAGCAAATACACTTGAAACTATCGTTATGCGTAATAGCTAAACGGGGGAGCAGAGGTCAGATAGATGGAAATAGAATTATATGTATTAGTAATTGTAGTTTTTCTTGCGTTAGCATTTGACTTTATTAATGGTTTCCATGATACTGCGAATGCCATTGCTACCTCTATTTCTACTCGTGCGATTAAGCCGCGTGTTGCGATTCTAATGGCTGCAAGTATGAACTTTATTGGTGCGATGACGTTTACAGGAGTTGCAAAAACGATCGGTGGTAGTGTTGCAGATCCAACAACATTAGAATTCGGTGTTGAAATAGTTATTTGTGCGCTGCTTGGTGCAATTATTTGGAACTTAGTTACTTGGTGGTTTGGAATTCCATCCTCATCTTCTCATGCTCTAATCGGGGCATTGGCTGGTGCGGTTATCGCAGGTGCTGGTTTCAATAAATTGAATATGGCAGGCTTTTTAGATATTTTGAAAGCATTAATTTTGTCACCACTAATTGCGTTTGCAATAGGTTTCATAATAATGTTTCTACTTAAAAGGATTTTTGCAAGATCGAGTCCGCATACGACTAACAAAGGATTCCGCTCGGCGCAAGTTGTTACAGCAATGTTCCAATCCTTTGCACATGGTACGAATGATGCACAAAAAGCAATGGGGATTATCGTATTTGCTCTAGTTGCAGCGGGTGTTCAAGATACTACAGATGTGCCACTATGGGTTAAAATCTCTGCTGCTACGGCAATGGCGTTAGGTACTTCCGTAGGTGGTTGGAAAATTATTAAAACAATGGGTACAAAAATTTTCAAAATAGAGCCAATCAATGGATTTGCCGCAGATATGGGTTCAGCATTAGTTATTATTACTGCCACATTCTTGCATTTACCAGTAAGTACAACACATGTTATTACTTCATCACTACTAGGTGTTGGTAGTGCGAAGCGTGTATCTGGTGTGAAATGGGGCGTAGCCGGTAAAATTGTTATCGCATGGTTTATTACGATACCGATTACGGCGGGGATGTCGATGCTGATTTTCTGGATATACAAAGCTCTATTCTTATAGGTGATCGCTCCGAGAACCAATCGCTGTTCCGATCAAAGAACGCTCCGAGAACCAATTGCTGTTCCGATCAAAGAACGCTCCGAGAACCAATTGCTGTTCCGATCGCCGTTGTCCTCGGATTTATTGTAATAGGAATAGCGGTATAAATCCGAGGACAAAAACGAACGCTAGCGCTTCTCCACTAGCGCTTCTCCACTAGCGATTAGTTCTCTCCGCTGAAGCGAGCGTAGGTAGTGATTAGTTCTCTCCGCTAAGGCGTGGGTAGTGATTGTATGATACATCGAAGTTGAGGTTACCATAAATAGGTGCGAATTACTTGTGTCTTGAAGGTACAAGTCGTTCAACAAAAAGTATCCGTTTAATCAGCCGTATTGGCTGATTAAACGGATACTTTTTTTCTGTGTAAAATTAGCGGTTACTTCCTTGTCTCCTCGTTAATGGAGTAGATTTTCTACTTGAAGGGGTGGAGGAGGTTCTTCTGCTACTATTCGAATTTCTTGTTCTTCTTGCTCTACTCGTAGCGGAGCGCCGACGTGCAGGAGTGGTAGTAGCTTCCGTCGTCGCGCTTTCTGCTCCTTTTTTCCCCATTGTGCCTGCAAATATTTTGACCATAGGTGCAATTTGACCGACAGTACTTACAACCTTTTGCACGGTAGTGACCGTTGAAAGGATACCATCAAGTCCACCAAAACGATCGACTAGCCCTTTCAATTCATCAACATTGGCGTATTTCGCCAAGCTCGCAAGGCTGAATCCACTACTACTTGGCTTTGGTGGTGTTTCAACTAGAGCTGTTGAAGTTGCTGCTGGTAGAGTAGCTTGCGAAGTTGAAGTAGCATTTTGAATATTCGAAGTTGTTGAATATCCGCTATGTTGACTCGGAATCACAGTATAGCCATGTGAATGACCGAATTGTTGAGGCTGAAAGGTTGAAGCATGAATCGTCCGAGTTGGATTTCTTCGATATGCATAGTTTTGTCCATGAGGGGAAGTGCTCATTTTGAATCACAACCTTTTTTATAATGATTAGTACAGTATATGAAATAGGCATCTGTATGGATTGGATATATGCCTAGTACAACGGTGAATATTTGGGTGTTTGACTGATGCGAAACTTCTCTTCTTTAACGCGTGAATACGGTACTGTTTGAACTATTAGAAAAAAAACGCTACAATAGTAGAAATAGACTGTAATTTGATACTTACGATGTATGTTTACGTGCTAATTGGAACGTAAAATATCGATTTGTATTGAAAATATAAGGAGCGATCCCTTTGCAATTGAAAAAGTTGAATGATAAATCGATAGATCAATTATTTGAAGCTGTTCTAACGTTGAAAAATGTGGAAGAGTGCTATGTTTTTTTCGAGGATTTATGTACTGTGAATGAAATCCAATCATTATCACAACGACTAGAAGTAGCTCGTATGCTGGGTAATGGAAACACTTATAATCAGATCGAAGCGGAGACGGGTGCAAGTACAGCAACAATATCTCGTGTTAAACGTTGCTTGAATTATGGTAACGATGGTTATAAATTAGCACTAGATCGTCTAGAGAAATAGGGGAGTACCTATGAAGCGGGGCATATTAGTTATTAGTCACGGTTCGCGTGATGTTTCCTGGGTAAAGCAAGTTGAGGAACTCGTTAGCGAGGCAACGGCGTTATTCAAGGACGGTTTGTTAGATGGTAGAGTTAATGAGACAAAGTTGCAGCAACATAATGGGAGTAGTGTGTCTATTCCTATATATGCAGCATATTTGGAATTGGTAGAAGGAAAGCTTATACAAGACGGGATAACTGCATTAGAACAAGAAGGTGTTACACATATTCATGTAATGCCTTTATTTGTTTCATACGGTAGTTCACATATAGAAGAAATTAAGCAAGCTTTCGGCTTTGAACCGGTGTCAGATTTTATTGGGGACTTAGATCCATTTCAAGTACAAGCAGTTGTACAGTTTCACGAACCTATTGTCGATGATCCAGAGATCATTGCTATTTTAGAGCAACAGTTACTAAGTATGAGCCATAATCCAAGTGAAGAAGCAGTGCTATTATTAGGTCATGGTAGTAGCATTGACTATTTCTTTCGACTGTGGGATACAGGGATGAAGCAGCTAATGGATAAACTGAGTGCGAATTTATCATTTGCTGCAATAGATTATGCTCCCTTATTGCCAGAGCAGTCCAGAGCGCATTTAGAACAAATGCTAGATGTCGCTCAAGTAAAGTCAGTTATCGTATTACCAATATTCATTAGCGCTGGCTATTTCACACGTACGGTGATTCCATCACGTCTATCTGGGCTAGACTATGTATATACTGGTGAAACATTGTTGCCACATCGCGAGATGACAAAGTTATTATATCGCAGATTTATTAGCATGTGTAACGTGTGAAGGAGTGAAGCAATGATGAAGAGAGCTAGATTAATCTATAATCCGACATCGGGAAGAGAAGAAATGCGGCGTAGATTACCTGATATATTGCGAAAATTTGATGAAGGCGGAATCGAGGTTACTTGCCACGCGACGACTGGGGAAGGCGATGCAACATTAGAAGTTGAACGTTCCTTAGCGCGTGGTGGTTATGATCTAATCATTGCGGCAGGTGGCGATGGCACTTTAAATGAAGTCATTAATGGACTCGCAGGTAAGTCTAATCGATTGCCGCTTGGAATATTACCAGTTGGTACAACGAATGATTTTGCTAGAGCGATGGGTATACCGAAGCATTGGGAATATGCATGTGAACTTATTATTAATCAATATGCGGTACCGATCGATGTTGGTAAAGCGAATGAACGCTACTTTATGAATATCGCAGGTGGTGGCTTCTTAACCGAGCTATCCTATGACGTACCGATTAAGCTGAAAACAATGATTGGGCAGTTAGCGTATTACTTGAAGGGTATGGAGAAGATGGTGCATCTCCGTCCGACAGAGCTAACCTTTGAAGCAGAAGGCGTAGGTACATTTACTGGCGAGTTTATGCTGTTTTTAATATGCAACAGTAATTCAGTTGGCGGGTTTGAACGATTAGCTCCAGATTCTAAACTAGATGATGGTTTATTCGATGTATTGCTTATTCGTAAATGTAATCTGGCAGAATTTATCCGATTAGTATCATTGGCATTACGTGGCGAGCATTTTGGTGATCAACATGTTGAGCATTTTCGGACAAATCGCCTAGCAGTTACTTCACCAGATGAAGTACAATTGAATTTGGATGGGGAATACGGCGGAACATTGCCCGGAATATTTGAAATATTGCCGTCTCATATTGAGATTTATAAGGATGAGACTGGCATATCAACATACAGTTAATGTAGAGGAAGTTCAAAAAGTGGACTTTGATGACGAAGATTAGGCTAACGTAGCAAAGTCGGCATCGAATATGAAACGAACTTGGAAAGTGCGGTTCGCATGTACGTAATCATGTACACTTGCGCTTCCGCCTTTCTCAAGTAGCGTCTCATCTTCTTGGTCCTGAAAGCCCACTTTTCGAACCTTCATTGTAAGAGGAAGTTCAAAAAGTGGACTTTGATGACGAAGTAAAGCAAGGAGCGTAATCGGCATCGAATATGAAACGAACTTGGAAAGTATAGCGTAAGCTTCCGATGTATGTTTCTTGCAGAAACATTGTAGGATCGCGTGTACGTAATCATGTACACTTGCGCTTCCG
>DXHF01000495.1 GCA_019113605.1 Candidatus Paenibacillus intestinavium | reverse complement strand
GCACTGTAGCCAATAAATAAAGGCTCTGTTCTTTGCTTACTAATCTCCAGCATCGTTAGCTCTGTTCCTGCACTTATAGCTGAAAACATCGTCTTCACCTTAATATGTCCAGGCAGCAATGAGGCTTGCTTTCGCTCCATTACTTTAATTTGACCGTTAATTGCAGCAATTGCTCTCATTCTTCTTCTCCTTTGGCCGACACTTGTTTTCTAAATTCACTTGGAGAAATACCATAATATTTCTTGAATGTTGTTGTAAAGGTAGATGCGTTCATATACCCTGTTTTTTCACCAACTTCTCCAATTGATAAATTTGTTTCCTTCAGCATTTCTCTAGCATGGGTTAGTCGGACTTTATTCAAATGTTCAATATAATTGACACCAAACGTCTTTTTGAAGTAATTCGAGAAATATTTCGGCGAAGTTTCCATTACTTCCGCTATATGATCTAAATACATATTTTCCATATAATGCAGTTCAATGTACTGCGTAATGAATGCAGGATTCAATTTCACCTTTACATTTCGATTACTATATTTCGCTAATTTTTTGACAACTTCAACTATCGCTTGCTCGATCTCTTCATAACAGTCTACGTACTCAATCTGCTTATTAAATTCATTTTCGATTTCATATAAGTCATTAATAGATTGCGACAAACTACCTATATTGCGGAATAGGTAGAAAAAGATAGACTTCGCTACATATTTAATTTGATGATCATGAATGTTTCGTTCAATATTTTCTTGTAATGTCTCTTTAACGATTGCGATACTTTCTTCGATTCTACCTCCAATAATATAGTTGGATATTTTCTCCATATTTTCATAAGGGAAGTAGATATTCCATACAAAATTAATTTTATCTGCATCCATCACTTTCGATGTATCGTTCACATTGCGATATTTATATGCATTTTCCACATCTTTATAGGCATTTCTACAATTTTCTATATTCGTTCTATACGCTTTACTTACACAGGCCCATAATTGGAAACCTATCAAGCTTTCTTCCGCCATATTATTGATAGCATGGGCCATTTTTTTCAAAGTTAAATCACGAGAATTAGCTTGATGAAGTGAAATAATAACGACAAATTGATCATGAAGATAATGAAAGACCTGCGTCTCAATCTCTTCTTTTTCGAACGATTTTTGAATTTTTGCTGTAATCATCTCTATAGGGATGGAATAGCCCCTTAACACCTTATTTTCACGAACAGTCAATTGAGCTAACAAAAAATTGTTGCTTATAAAAAAGTCCGGATAATATTTTTGCAATTGCAGCTCATGCTCTTCAGTATGAGAATAATCATCTAAAATTTGCAAAAAAGTTGTTCGCTTCATTTCCACATCCATATAATTTAGCTGCTTTTTATAGTTGTTATTTTCATGAAGCAGCCGAGAAATTGCACTTTGAATTTTACTAAAATCGTTACCTTTACTATTTTCTCCACCAAGCATGCGCATAATGACTTTTACAGGACGAAACAAATAAATACTCAAAAGTATAGATAACAAAATAGCACTAGCAATACTTATCGTAATAATGGTTCGATTGCCAAGAGCTACCGAATTCAAGTTTTGAAACTTAAATGGAACTTTATTAATATAAACAAAATCATTGTAATCCGAAGTGTAAATCGTGTACTCAAAATTTTCTTTTTTCATTGAAAATTCGGATTCTTTTTGCTGAGATTGTGTAAAATAAATATCATTGAGCACCTCAACGAGCTCTAAATTCTCGTCTGTACTAAATATTGCATTATGATTTTGATCTAATACCTTTAACGAAGATCCTGGAATAAATGTAGATTGTCCAAAGCTCGTCATTAACTTATCGACATCTAGCACAACGATTACATTTTTAGTGGACTTTTTGTATCGGTTACCGCTTACAATAAACATAATATCTTCCTTATGGTAAGTATTATTTTCCCCATATAGCACTTGATACTCTGTGCCGGGAAATACTTTCAGCGGATGCTCCGATTTCAAAAATTTATTCCAGTACGCAGCAGAATACGTTTCATTAATATATTTTTTATTAAATAGTAGATCGAAATTAAGCGTACCCTTTGTCGTAATTGCGATATCGCCCTCATCATAGAACACAATAATTTCTTCAATATAATCCGTTGTTAAAAGTAATGATTTCAAATTATTCACATAGGTGTAAGCCTGAAGCGAATCCAAATTACCGTTCTCCAAGACTGGATACTTATATGGAGGCATTTGCTCAATTGAAGTAATCATATTGTTAACCGTTTGAAATGTATTATCAAAAAACTGAATCGTTGATTGCGTAGCTAGCTTATTATTTTCTTTGACATTATCATAAATACTGGAAATTGATGAGCGATAAATGGAGTATGTGGATATCGCCATAACTGACATAATTAGCAGCAACGACAAAAAGATTTGAGTGACACCAAGGTTAGTAATAAATCGTTTCACGTTAATCATCCCTTCTCCCTTTATACACTACCTATTTCACAGCAATTTAGCTACGATCAACCTTTTTCAGAACCTAGCATGACACCTTTTGCAAAATATTTTTGTGCAAACGGATAAATAATTAGTACTGGAATCATCGCCAACACAATCGTTGCATTTTTCTTAGCTTGCGGTGCCAAAGCTGCTGCTTCAACTAATGCAGAACCTGACGTTTCACTAAATACGAGCATATCTCTCAATATGACTTGGAGCGGATATAGAGAGTCTGTATTGAGATAGATCATTGGTAGGAAATAGCTATTCCAATGACCAATGAAGTAGAACAATGCAATGGATGCTAGCGCGGGCTTAGAAAGCGGTATCATTATACTGAATAAAATTCGGTATTCAGATGCCCCGTCCATCTTTGCCGCTTCACGAATTTGTGATGACATCCCCTCGAAGAAGCTTTTCAAAATAATGAGCTGGAATGTCCATATTGCATTTGGAATAACTAGCGCCCATACAGTATCAATCATATGCAGCTCTTTCACGATAAGATAGTTAGGAATAATACCTGGATTCAGAAACATCGTAATAACGATAAAGAACATCCAATATTTACGACCAACAAATCCTCTTTGCGCCAATGGATAAGCTGCAATTGATGTCATCAATAAATTAATTAATGTGCCTAAAGCTGTGTACATAATCGTATTGAGATACGCTCTAGGAATTTTCACATCAGTTACCACTTGCTTATAAGCATCGAAATTTAACCCTTGCGGCCATAAAAATACTTTACCTTGAGTAACGCTCGCTGTATCACTAAGTGAAACAGCTAAAATATACAATAGTGGAAATATAGTTGCGCAAGCAACGATAATCAGTACAAGCGTATTCACAGCATCAAACCAGTGCAGAGAGTGTTTTCTCACCATAATCCATTACCTCCCATACGCTTGCTAATATAGTTAGAAAGCAATAAAAGCGCCATAGCTACAAAGGCTTCAAACAGTCCTACAGCAGCACCATAGCTATAATCGTTGGCAAGTAACCCTTTACGATACACGAATGTCGAGAACACATCTGCGACCTCATAGGTCATTGTATTGTACAGTAGCAATACCTTTTCATAGCCAATCGTAATCATTTGACCTGTTTTCAAAATAAACATAATTAGAATAGTTGGCAAAATGCTCGGAATCGTTACATTGAACATCATACGGAAGCGTCCTGCCCCATCTACACGTGCTGCCTCATACAGCGTTGGACTAATGCCAGCAATTGCAGCTAAATAAATAATCGATTCATAACCTGCATTCGTCCAAATTTCAGACATAATATAAATTGGCCGGAACCAGTTCGGATCGATTAAGAAATACTTGCTCGGTATGCCAATTAAATTTAATATTTGATTAATAATTCCATTCGTTGGAGATAGGAAATCAATAATCATACTAGAAATGATAACGACCGAGAGAAACGTCGGCAAGTAGCTAGCCGTTTGTATACCCTTTTTGAGCCACGAAAAACGAACCTCATTCAATAGCAATGCTAGAATAATTGGGAAGGGAAACGAAAATATTAATGTTAAAAACCCTAGTAAAAACGTATTACGAAACAGCTTCCAAAAATCTGGGGCATTGAAGAACTTTATGAAATTATCAAATCCTACCCACGGACTATCTACAATTCCTTTAAACACGCTATAATCCTTAAATGCGATAATTAATCCATATAACGGACCATAACGAAATAATAAATAAAATATTACACATGGAATAAATATGATAAGCAATTGCCGATCTCTTACTATATGTTTTCCAGTTTGCTTAAGCTTTTCCTTGAAGGAAAACTTTCTTTTGTTTTCTAACGGCGCTAAACTAGTTTGCGACATTACATACAACCTCCTCTAGTAGAGATAGTGGCACTAGATTACTCTAGCGCCACTATTCATTGATGTTATACTCTAGTTTTATTGAGCAGCGTTATAACGCGCTTGCGCAGCATTATAAATATCTAGCAGCTCATTAACACCAAGAGAATTTGCTTGAGAAAGCCAATCATTCCATTGCGTGTCGCCGTACTTAGCATCTAATACATACTTTGTATTAAATTCTTCAGCAGCCGTTTGAATATTTACTTTTAGATCAGAGATACGAGAAACTTCATCACCCGTAAAGTTTAACACTGGATCAATAGCTTCAAATCGATTAGCGTTATTGATCATATCTTGTGCTTCTTGCTCTCTTTCAGTGAAGTTGTAGTATACACTGCGGTGATCTGGACGTAGATACGAGCCTTCTAGCCACATACCATATTTTTCACTAAGCACTTTAATATCAATGATTTCTATATTTGCAAGTTCAGGATATACTGGCTTGTTATTCGTATCCCACTCGTAGTTCACACCTTCAACACCGAGCGTAATAAGCTCAGAGCCCGATGGACTTGTAAGATAATCTAATAATTTAAGTGCAGCTTCTGAATTTTCATTGTTGGCTACAGTAATTCCCCAACTTGCGTCGATTTTAGCTAGTGAGCGAATGTTTCCTGTAGGTCCAACCGGGAATGCATAACGCAAATCGTAAGCTGGATTTACATCTTTAACTTGAGTGTGGAACATATCCAAACGACCAATCCAATCCCAAGTTACGAATGATTTATCCGTAGTCATTTTAGATGTCCAAGAATCTGCAGTATCCGTTATAAACTCAGGATCCATTAAACCTTCCGCATAAAGCTTCTTCATGAAATCAAGCTGTTCCTTGTGTAGTGCTTGTGTAGATGCATTTTTCCATTGACCATCTGCTTCATCATAATAGATTGGATATTCTGTTGAACCAAGTCCCCAGCCATATGCCCAGTCTCTAAATATAGCTGGACCTGTTTTGGATGCATATGGATATGATGCTGGGTAAATTTCTTTCAACTTTGTTAATGCAGTATAGAAGCTCTCTGTATTTGTCCAAGGCTCAATACTATTTGCATCTAGCACATCTTTACGATACATAAAACCATGGTTAACATCGCGGTTTATTTCATAAACTGGCCAAGAGTATAGCTTTCCATTCTCATCTCCATAAGAACTAACTACCCATGGATTTTCTTCTAAATAAAGCTTAGAGAAGTTTGGCAGCATATCAGCATAATCATTGATCGCCACAACAGCATCTTCTGCTCCTAGCTCATTCAATTCTGGAATCGTTAATGCATAAAATATATCAGGAAGATCGCCTGACGCCAATGTAACACTTAACTTATCTTTGAACTGTGATTGAGAAACTGTTTGGAAGTTAACTTTAATACCAGTGCGCTTTTCAATCTCTTGTGCAACTAGCAGCTTATTAACTTCATGCTCACCAACTAGCATCCAAGTGAGTGTTGTTGGTTTGTCTACTAATGGTAATGTTAAACCACCAGTATCGCCATAATCCGGTGCAGCCGTTTCTACTGGTGCTGTGTTATTTCCATTAGATGACTTCGTTGCTACAGGTGCAGTATTACTTTTGTTATTTCCATTGTTGCCTGAGCATGCAGCGAGCAGCGTTATAACCATTGCAAGCGCTAACATTGTTCCTAACAATTTTTTCGATAATTTCTGTGACATTCAAATTACCTCCCCTAATTTTGTTTTCCAGGTGTCTTCCCCTGTTCGATTCTAATTCTATGAACAGATTACTCTGCTGTAAATTTAGGGTTATCTTCTAAAGGTATATAAAATATGTGTAAACGCTTTATTTTTATAAAAACCTTGTATTATCAACGTTTTTAGCGTGTGGAATTTGATAAAGTGAAGGAAATTAATAAATAATATTATTGGTTTACAAGTTTTTAGACCTGCTTCGGTTAACACATCTATTTCATATTTTATTTGTTTCTCGTTCGACTTTATTATATTCTACCT
>DXHF01000494.1 GCA_019113605.1 Candidatus Paenibacillus intestinavium | reverse complement strand
TCACTAGCGAAAAGCAAATATATAATAGGCTCTCAGAAACATAAGCCATATTATTTGCGTTTTTTCGCTGCAAACGCAACGGCAGCACCGATAATTAAGCCGATTACAATATAAGGCCATATTTTATTTTTCTTTGCTTCGGGTTCAGTAGCTTGCTCAGCTTCAGCGCTTGGACTCACTGTTGGTGCTACTGTTGGTTCTACCGTAGGTTCAATCGTTACTTCAGGCTCAGTAGCAGTTTCTTCAGTTGGTGCAGGTGTTGCTTCTGGAGCGTTGATTGTGAACGAGTAGCTTGCATCAATGGCATGACCATCGGCACCAATAATATTGTAATTAACAGTGTATACACCATTTTCTAAATTTGAAGGTATATCACCACTTAATTCATGCTCGGACACACTAATATTGTCAACAACTTGTACTTCGTTGTTTTCGTTGAATAATTTGAATGTACTCATTGTTGCAATCGTTGTATTAAATGCAATCGTAATTTTCTCTGGAGTTGAATCTACTGTTGCATCAGCGGCAGGAGTTGATTCAGTAACCTTCGAGTGCGCAAATATTTGCGTTGGAACCAAAAGTAATAATAAACATAGTAACCAGACAGTCTTCTTCAATGTAAATCCCCCTAAAACTTTTATGTACTTCTCGAGTACTTACTTACTGATGAAAAGTAGCATCGAAAAGCCAATGACTATTAACTCACACTAGCATTATAGCAAATGAAACAACAAAAAGTTGTTGATTAATCGTCAAGAGTAAGAACAACTTATGAACATTAAAAAATATAGTAACTATGAAAATGTAATGGGTGACGTTTTTGGTTGGCAGTAATAAAAACCTGCTATGCACGAATATATATACTTTATCTATCAAGAAAGCTAGCTTCTAGAAAATAATGAAGGGAGGTGTATGTCATCTGATTTTTTTCGGATGGCATAAACTTACTTGGAAGATCCAGCGTCAATAGGATGGACGATTTTGCTGATGAGTATACTCTTCATTGTTTATTGTAGTTACGTATTCATCAATAAAACTTGGATTGCACCATGGAAACTAAAGCGCGAAGTTAATAGCACACGTGTGAATAAATTTAATAGGGGAGGATATCCAAAATACGACTTCGGTGAAAAAACAGCTAGAGAGGTGATGACTCCTAGACTTGATATGATTTGTTTAGAGTGTAATCAGTCATTATCCGTCAATATTGAAACCGCGATTAGTCATATGAGAACGAGATATCCTGTCGTTAATTATGATAAAGATGATATTATCGGATTTGTTCATATTAAGGACTTACTTGCAAAGTATGATCATAAAACAACGGAATACCAATGGCAGCAATGGATTAGGCCAATTATTACGGTATCCGATACGATAGCTATTTCTACTTTATTAACGATGATGCAAAAGAAGAAGACGCAGATTGCTTTGCTTATAGATGAATATGGTGGAACTTCAGGAATGGCGACGCTTGAAGATATATTAGAAGAAATTGTAGGCGATATTCAGGATGAATTTGATGAAGATTAGCATGAGATTATTCGACTACAGCATGATCATTATATGTTAAGTGCAATGCTGCTTGTTGAAGAAGTGAACGGATATTTCAATATCGCACTTGAAGTAGACGATATGGATTCCATAGGTGGATATATGTATGCCAACATCCAATTTCCGCCACATATCGGTCAATCTGTAGTGTACAAACAAAAAGATGAAAAATATATTTTTACGATTGAGAAAATGGACCAGCTGAGAATTACTTCTATCGGAGTAAAGCGAATACAAGCGAGTGTTAATTGTGATGAAAGATCATGTTAACTGTATATTTGTTGAAAATAATTTAGTTTCAACAAGAAGGGAACAGGTAGTAAATAACTAGACCTTATGAAGCGAGCTACGACTCAACTTCATAAGGTCTTGTTTATTGCATGGTTACTAATATAATTTTATATGATTATATTAAATTTTGTTCACCTTATCGATCGTACCACCACCAAGACATACAGCACCATCATATAATACGACAGCTTGTCCAGGTGTAATCGCTTTTTGCTGCTTCGCGAAAGTAATTTGAGCTTCACCATTAGGCAGTTTTTGAACGGTTACTTGTTGATCGGGTTGACGATAACGGAATTTGGCGGTACACTCGAACGTTTCTGGCTGAGCATCTACAACAATCCAGTTCATATTCGTTGCTACTAAGCTTTCAGAATACAAGCTTTTATGAGTGTCACCTTGAACAACGTACAATATATTAGCTTCCAAATCTTTTTCAGCAACGAACCATGGCTCACCATTACCATTGCCACCGATACCAAGACCTTGTCTTTGACCTAATGTGTAATACATTAATCCGTCATGGCGCCCTTTTTTCTCACCAGTCAGGATATCGATCATATCGCCTGGCTTGGCAGGCAAGTACTGACTTAAAAATTGTTTGAAATTACGTTCACCGATGAAGCAAACGCCGGTGCTATCTTTTTTCTTAGCAGTGTAAAGTCCTGCAGCTTCAGCAATTTTACGCACTTCTGGCTTGGGCAGATGACCGATCGGGAACATCGCTTTCGCTAGCTGCTGTTGATTAAGTGCATTTAAGAAATAAGTTTGATCTTTATTAGAATCTATGCCGCGTAACAATTTTGTTACACCATTTTCATCACGCACAACTTGGGCATAATGACCTGTAGCAAGAAAATCAGCATTCAGTTCTTCTGCTTTTTTGAGGAAATCTCCAAATTTGATTTCACGATTGCACATAACATCAGGATTAGGCGTTCTTCCACGCTTATACTCATCTAGGAAATAAGAGAACACTTTATCGAAATATTGCTTCTCAAAATTAACTGTATAATAGGGAATGCCGATTTGGTCGCAGACACGACGAACATCTTCAGCATCTTCTTCAGCTGTACAATGCCCAAACTCATCTGTATCATCCCAGTTCTTCATGAAAATACCGATAACTTCATAGCCTTGCTCTTTCAATAATAACGCAGCAACAGAAGAGTCAACGCCGCCCGACATACCAATAACGACTCTAGTGTTTTGATTAGGATTTGACATAATTACACCACCTTGTTCATTCAAGCATTTTATATTGTAACATAATTAATAAAGTTTTTCATGAATAACTATAATGAAAATGGAGACGATTATAGATAGTTATGATACCATATAAGAATAATTGGAATACAATGAATTAAAAGAGGTGTGTTGAAATATGAAGATTTCTACTAAAGGTCGTTATGGATTAACAATAATGATGGAATTGGCTCTAAAGTTTGGAGAAGGTCCAATATCCTTGAAAAGTATTGCCGAAAAAAATAATTTATCAGAGCATTATTTGGAGCAACTGATTGCACCGCTACGTAATGCAGGTTATGTGAAAAGTATTCGTGGGGCATACGGTGGTTATATACTATCCAAAGAACCAGCAGACATTACAACGGGTGACATTATTCGAGTTCTCGAAGGTCCTATCTCTCCTGTCGATTTCACTGAGGAAGATGATCCTGCAAAACGTAATCTATGGCTGCGTATTCGTGATAGTATTGCTAATGTTATGGATTCTACTACTTTGGACGATCTAATTAATTATACAGAAGATCAGAGCAGTAATAGCAAAGATAGCTATATGTTCTATATTTAATATGCATATGCTTTCGAAGTGACTTTTTGTTACAGATGAAGTTGTTACATGGAGCTTCAAAAAGTTTTAGGAGTGAGCATATGAAGTCATACTACTTTGATCATGCCGCAACAACTCCGATTCATCCAGATGTTATTGCGGCAATGATGGCAACAATGCAACAAGGACCAGGAAATGCTTCAAGTATTCATCATTATGGAAGAAACGCTAAGCATAGCCTTAATCAGTCCAGAGATAAGATTGCTTCTATACTTGGCTGCAAGCCAAATGAATTTACATTTACTTCTGGTGGAACCGAAAGTAATAACTTGGCAATTATTGGCGTGGCAAGAGTACAAGCATTAAAGGGTAGAAAACAGCTAATTACGTCGGCAATTGAACATCATGCGGTACTCCATGCGATGGAATGGCTTGCGAACAATGAAGGATTCGAGTTAACGATAGTTTCTGTTGACCAGCAAGGTTATGTGAATTTAGTGGAATTGCAAGAGGCATTAAGCGAACAAACAGCTATAGTAAGTATTATGCATGGCAATAATGAAGTCGGGACTATTCAACCTATTGAGCAGATAGGTGAGCTTGTTCATCAAGTAGGCGCGCTATTTCATGTTGATGCTGTGCAGTCGCTTGGTCAAATTCCGTATTCTCTTCAACAATTACCGATTGATCTCATGAGTTTCTCCTCTCACAAAATTAATGGTCCTCAAGGCATTGGTGGTTTATATATAGCGACAGGCACTCCGATCGAAGCGTTACAACAAGGTGGTTCCCAGGAAAGAAAGCGAAGAGCAGGTACGGAAAATCTTGCTGGCATAGTTGGTTTTGCAACAGCTCTTGACATTTGTGTGAACAAGCGCGAAAAATGGCAACCTTTTGTGAAAAATCTTCGTAATAGATGGGTAGAGCTGTTACAACAACGATTAGAACAGTATCCGATCATCGTGAATAGTGATCTTGATCATGGATTATCCCATATCGTAAACATTAGTTTTATCGGTGTTGATACCGAAAGCATGTTGATGAATTTAGATATGGCAGGAATTGCAGTTGCAAGCGGTTCGGCTTGTACTTCTGGATCGTTAGAACGTTCACATGTGTTGAAAGCAATGGGGCTAAGTGCTGATCGATTAAATAGTGCTGTAAGATTTAGCTTTGGAATGGGCAATACTATAGAGGAAATCGAAGATGCTGCAACAATAGTTGCAAGTATCGTAAAACGAATCCACTCTTAAGAATATGCTTCCAAAGCAACTTTTCATATTGTTAAGAGTTAAGAAAATATGAAAAGTCTTAGTAATATGCGCTAGAATGTACTTTTCTTTTGAGAAAAGTAATTCATAAAGTGTATGAACAGGTCTAGGAGGCTACTCAACTAATGATCAGGCTGCAGCAATTAATTGGATTACCTGTCCTAACGATTAACAATGGCAAAAAAGTTGGAGTCGTGAAGGATGCTTGGTTCGATGAGCATTGGAAGTTGAAAGGTCTAGTGCTTGAATATGCAAAATGGTTTGCTGTGAAGGTGCGTACAGTGCAATGGAACGCGGTGTTAACTTGTGGAGATGATGCAGTTTTCATCGCTGATGAGGCGCAAGTCTTAACGGGCAAAAAGCAGTTACTTCAGCGTGCTTATTGTATGGGAGTCGTTCATTTGAAGGACATGCCTGTCATAACAGTGACAGGTTCGCAGCTTGGCCGCATCTCTGATGTATATTTTTACCCATTTCAGGATACACAGATAGTAGGTTATGAGCTTACAGATGGTTTTATTTCGGATCTAATTGAAGGACGAAAATGGCTCAGAACGCCGAGTGATCTCAATGAAGTATTACTTGGTGAAGATGCGATTATCGTTCCTGCTGTTAGTGAATCAGAATTGGAGCCAGTCGCAGCTTCCAATGTCAGAGTATAGGGAGTAATATTTATGAGATGTCCGAACTGTAACTCGAAAGATATAGGTAAAATCGGATCACACCAATTTTATTGCTGGGGTTGCTACATAGAACTTACAGTCAATGGTGATAAAATGTCTGTTTTTCAAGTTGAAGAAGATGGTACACTTAGTTCATTGGATGATTTATTTTATGATGAATCCGCGGAACAACCAGAAATACACTTAAATTAACATGCGATTTTCTTTGGAAATTGGTATGTATCAATGATAGAAGGTCTTGCAGCTTAGAATGATGACTCGTACATGGTCGTGATTCACATATGCTGCGAGGCCTTCTTTTTTTTGTATATCTATTTATGCAACTTTAATTAAGGGGGATTTCGTCCAGTATTATTATGGATTAAAATGTGACATTTAGCTTTTAATTGATTATATTTGGAATAAGGGAGTGCTAAGTATGCGTTACCTTACATTAATCTCGATTTTAGTCGTAGTGCTTACTGGTTGTAAGAGCGAAGTGGCGATCTCGAATAATGATTCAACTATTCCATTGCTTACAGAAAAAGTGGAGCTATTAACAGCCGTCGAAATAAATGAAGCTCAGAGCCCTTCGATAATTAAAGAAGAGCCCTATCTTTATATAGAAAATCTCGTGAGTAAGGAAGATGGTAAACGAGTTGTTATTGTGGAATCAAACGTTGATATGGATCAGAAATCGTTGGAGCAGGCGCTTGAAAAAAGTTTAATTAAAAGTAATCCCGATGTAGATTTACGGTACACTTTAGAATGGGCATCACCAAAGTTTCTACTTATTCGTTTTTGGTTGTTAGATACGGATGTTTTTTCATTTATGTTTAATCTAGATAAAGCTACTACGATAGATGGAGATGTATTCAAGAATAAGGATCAGCCACATCGTAATCAGCTTCAAGTACTCTATAAGGGCGACCAACCAAGTATAACAACTGTGTACGGTATATCCTCATCGCCTGATGGGAAGAAAATTGCTGTGTTATACGCTCATGATAAGTCTATCGGACCTTCCGCTGACTTAGTTATTTTGAATAACAAAGGAAAGATCATTGATACCTATGAAAATGCGGCATATGTATCTCATAGTGATGGTTTTCTGTTTGAATACCCGCTTAGCTGGCTAGATTCCACGCAGCTTATTCTTCCAGCAGATATCAATGAAGACAATCTGACAGGTAAGGTATTGTTTAATCTCGAGGATCAGCAATTCACGATCAATAAGGATGAACGGATATCAGATCAGATGATAGAAGATATATTCGTTTATACAAACGATCGGGATTATTCGTACTTATATTCGTTAAAATGGTCACTAGATGGTAGGCTGGTAGCCTTTCAAGCTTCATCTAATCAAATATGGGTTTACGACCTAGAGCTGCGCACATTCGAATTTATGGGGATAGGAAAATTATTAGGATGGTTATCGGATGGCAACCTTGTTTATTTGAACTCACAGGACCAGGTCATCATATTTTGAGAAAATAATGGATATTTCTAATGGCGCAATAACAGGAATGAATTGTAGTGCCAAGGAGGCTAGCAGTGGTGAAGAGAATACGAAGTTTCTTAATGATTGTATTTATATTAGGGTTACAGTTAGGTTGTAGTGGGAGTTTGACGATCAAGGAGCAAAACTTGGCATCTAGTATGGATGCAGTAGACATTGAGGTTAGTAAATTAATGATACCATTTACACAGCATATATATTCCAAACGAGCAGCCGATTTCACATGGGAGGATGGAAGTACTGAAGGTATTCAACAAGATATTATCGACAACTATAAAAGATCAGAACCTTTTGCGCCCGGTGGATTTATGGTAGGAGAAACACCGACAGCGTATTTTATATGTGTAAGTATGGGCGGAATTGATTCCATAACAGAGGGATTCGAGATTAGATCGGTCTATTTACCTGATGATGGGCATGACAGGGATCCAATATTATATATTAATGCGAAGCGGGTAAGTAATGAAGTAACCGGGGTTTCAGGAATGAATGAAGCTGTATATGTAACCGCACTTGTAAGTTTTTTGAAAGAAGATATTCCGGACAACATAATTATAAATGAAACAATTCTGCAACTAGAAGAATAATTATATTGGTAGGAGTAATTGTAGAAGTAAGTTATCTATAGAATATACCCGAGCATTAACTCTTTCTCTTGAAGAGTTAATGCTTTTTGTGCTGAATAGGAATACTTGTACATATAATGGCAAAGAATAGTTAGAATGAAGGTGGTGTGCCGATTGGAGCGATTTACGAAAAATAGATTTTTTGTCATTTTAATTTATGCGATATTGCTATTAGTTGTTATTTATTTTCTGCTTTTGCTTAAGCCGATTCTTGCAACCATCTTTTCATTTCTGAAGGCTGTTCTTGGTCCATTTATTATAGCGATGATCATTTCCTACATACTTAATCCTGTTGTTACGATGTTACATGAACGGAAAGTACCACGAACGATGGCGGTATTATTAATTTATGCTGTATTTTGTGCGATTTTAACGGTCATTATCGTTAATTTCATTCCTATGTTCATCGATCAGATGCAGGAGCTGAATAAACATTTACCAGAGCTGACGATGCGAGCACAGGGATTGGTTATAGATTTTAATAACAATGCACTATTCCCAGAAAGTTTGCGCGAAGGTGTCAACAAATCATTAGTATTAATGGAGCGACGTATCTCTGAAACATTGCTGACATTTGTTAATAATATTGGTGAGATGGTTGGCACATTATTCGTAGTTTTTGTTGTACCGTTTCTCGCTTTCTATATTTTGAAAGATTTTGATGTGTTCGAACGTGCCGTCATCAAGTATGTTCCTAAGTCACACCGTAAAAACACGATTCGTTTGTTAAAGGATATTGATGATGCGTTAGGAAGTTATATACGCGGACAACTGTTAGTCTGTATTATTGTTGGAACATTAGCATATGTCGGTTATTTGTTAGTGGGCATGCCTTATGCATTGCTGCTCGCCAGCATTGTTGCGATTACTAATGTTATTCCGTATGTTGGGCCATTTATTGGCGCTGCTCCAGCTTTACTAATGGCATCGACAGTATCATTGAAAATGATGTTGCTTATTGTGATCGTCAATACAGTATGTCAAATTCTTGAAGGGAACATCATCTCTCCGCAGGTAGTAGGTCGTACATTACATTTACATCCACTATTGATTATTTTTGCACTTATTGTTGGGGGCCAAGTTGCTGGAATTATAGGGATGATTTTGGCTATTCCGATCTTTGCGACATGTAAAGTAATTGTCCAGCATATGTTTGCCTATTACGTTCGCAGAAAGATTATTTGACAGTGCTAAATCCACTAGCTATAATTTGAACAGAACTATTGTAAGGGTCATTCAAAAAGTTGGACATACAATAACAATAAAGCGTTGAAGAAAACAATGATGTTATAGCCCATTAGCCAGAGATAGCGTTCCGATTCAAAGTGAATTGGTTGGAAGAACGCTTCTAATGAAGGATAACAGAAAGCTATTTTCTGAGTGTGAGTGAAACTCATCGGGTGGACCCGTTAATGTCCTTGAAGGCGATTGTGTTGCGATGCACACAATAACCAGGGTGGTACCGCGAAATAACATTCGTCCCTGTTCTAACAGGGGCTTTTTTTGTTTTTATTTACTATATGAGGTAGTTCAAAAAGCGGACTTTGATAAAGATGATTGACTTTGTAGTGCATTCGGCATCGCATTTGAAACGAACTTGGAAAGTACGGTTCGCGTGTACCAATAACGTACACTTGCGCTTCCGCCTTTCTCAAGTAGCGTCTCAACTGCTCGGTTCTGAAAGCCCACTTTTTGAACTTTTATTTGAAGGTTCGTGCATTTGACCGCTTGTGTACTCGTACCGTACACGTTGCTGGGTG
>DXHF01000493.1 GCA_019113605.1 Candidatus Paenibacillus intestinavium | reverse complement strand
CTAGACGTACTTAACTCCTCTGCTTTACGCTGCGTGAAACTTTCACCTTGTGGGCACATTAATATGACACGTGGCGGTTCTGTTGCCTGAGCTTGTAATTCCTCCACAGCAGCAAATACAGGTTCAGCCTGCAAGACCATACCACCGCCACCGCCGTAAGGATAATCATCTACTGTATTATGCTTATTATTGGCATATTTACGAAAATTAATCGCGTTAAGCTCAACAATTCCTTTTTGATGAGCTTTTCCCAAAATGCTACTATTAAATACACCAGTAAACATCTCGGGAAATAAAGTTAACACATCAATTTTCATATTAAACCAATCCTTCTAGCAAATGAACAGTAATTCGCTTACTTGCCACATCAACATTAAGCACGACAGGATCAATAACTGGCAATAAAATCTGCTTACCTTTGCCTTTTTCCGGTTCGACAACCCACACATCATTCGCACCTGGAGATAGAATTTCTGTCACTACGCCAAGCATTTCATTCTCATCGCTGTATACTTCACAGCCGATAATTTGATGATAAAAATATTCGCCATCATCTAATGAGCCTTGATTTTCTGCAGCTACTTTAATAAGCCAGCCCTTAAATTTCTCGACTTCATTAATGTTGTTATAACCTTTTAACTTAATAAAGTACATTCCCTTTTGCTCACGTGAGTTCACAACCTCAATATTTTGAGACTGTCCTGTTTCTTCATTGAACATAACGAGCTTGCTACCTACAGCAAAGCGCTCCTCTGGGAAGTCTGTACGTGACATTACTTTTAGGTCACCTTTTAGCCCGTGTGTATTCACAATTAGACCAACGTCATACCAAGTTTCACTCATTTTATCATCCCTTACTTCACAATCTTTTTCGCATTTTCATGCCAAAAGAGGGTCAGGATTTTCATCCTAACCCTCCTGACGGCGCATTCACTTATGATTGAATGTTAACGATCACACGCTCGTTAGACTTAGTTGCAGCCGAGTTCACCACAGTTCGTATCGCTTTCGCAATACGACCTTGCTTACCGATAATTTTACCGACATCAGATGGATGAACCGAAAGCTCGTAAATCGTACTGCGTTCATCTTTAACATGAACGCGCACATCTTCCGGATGATCCACTAAAGCCTTCGCTATGACAAGAATTAATTCCTTCATCAACAAAGCCCTCCGCTTCTCAACAGTAATAACTAATAGTTATTACTTCTGTTGTTTAAGCTCATGGAATTTTTTCATTACACCTGCTCTTGAAAGCAAGTCACGAACTGTATCAGATGCTTGAGCACCTGTTTGTAGCCATTTCAACGCTTTTTCTTCGTTGATAGATACTACTGCAGGTTGCGCAATTGGATTATAAGTACCGATTTCTTCAATAAAACGACCATCACGTGGAGAACGAGAATCAGATACAACTACACGGTAGAATGGAGCTTTATGAGCACCCACACGTTTCAAACGAATACGAACTGCCATTAGAAATTCACCTCCTTCGAAAAATTAAACTAAGTTTTGTTTCGTTACTACTTATAGTTAGAATGGAAACTTCATATTTTTGCCTAGAAGCCCTTTCATACCCTTCATACCTTTTTTGCCGCCTTTAAGACCTTTAGGTCCATTCGGGCCCATCATCGAACTAAATTGTTTCATCATTTTACGCATATCATCAAACTGCTTGATTAGTCGGTTAACTTCAACAATAGAAGCACCACTACCAGTAGCAATACGTTTACGTCGGCTATGGTTAAGCAATTCTGGCTTTTGCTTCTCTTCCTTTGTCATCGATTTGACAATGGCTTCCACGCGATCCAGTTGCTTTTCATCAACCTTCATATCTTTCATATTACCTTTCATCTTACCCATGCCTGGTAGCATATCCATAATTTGATCCAAAGGACCCATTTTCTTGACTTGCTCCATTTGCTCTAGGAAATCATCAAAGGTAAATTCCGCATTACGCATTTTCCGTTCCATCTCAGCAGCTTTGTCTGCGTCGATTCCCGATTGCGCCTTCTCGATTAGAGAAAGCATATCACCCATACCAAGGATACGAGAGGCCATACGTTCAGGATGGAATGGCTCCAAAGAATCAATCTTCTCGCCCATTGCCGCGAACTTGATAGGTTGTCCAGTTACAGCTTTTACAGAAAGAGCTGCACCACCACGTGTATCCCCATCGAGCTTAGTTAGAACGACACCTGTAAGCTCCAATTGTTCATGGAAGCTTTGTGCGACGTTAACGGCATCCTGTCCAGTCATTGCATCAACGACTAAGAGCACTTCATCAGGCTTAACAATGGCATGAATATCTTTCAACTCACCCATTAAAGCTTCATCGATATGTAATCGACCAGCTGTATCGAAAATAACATAATCATTACCGTTATCTTTGGCTTGTTGCAAACCGTTACGAGCAATGTCAACAGGAGATACTTGATCACCCATTGCAAATACCGGTGCATTGATCTGCTCACCTAGAACTTGAAGTTGTTTGATCGCCGCAGGACGGTAAATATCACAAGCAACAAGTAATGGTTTATGGTTTCCTTTTTGCAATAGCCTTGCAAGCTTACCAGAGGATGTTGTTTTACCTGCCCCCTGCAAACCGACCATCATAATAACTGTTGGAGGTTTGTTTGCTTTTGCAAGCTTCGCTTGAGTTCCACCCATAAGCTCAGTAAGTTCTTTATTAACAATATCAATAATGACCATGCCTGGCGTAAAGCTTTTTGATACATCGAGTCCAATAGCTTGCTCTTTCACCTTGGCTATAAAGTCTTTCACGACTTTGAAGTTAACGTCCGCCTCAAGTAGAGCAAGTCGTACTTCACGCATCGCTTCAGCGACATCATTTTCTGAAACTTTTCCTTTGCCCTTCAGCTTGCTGAAAACATTCTGCAGCCGACTCGACAAACTCTCAAATGCTGCCATCCTTTATCGCCTCCATTTGTGTCATAATTTCTATTGAACGCAGCTGCTCTACGACAGTTTGTAAATGTTGTCGTTGCGCGAGCGGAAGCTGTAGTTGATCTAACTGATCCTCTAATTGCTCCGTTAGGAGAACTGTTTGCTCATGCCGAGTCAGCAGTCCCAACTTTCGTTCATACGATTCCAGCGACTGCTGGGCACGTTTTATATTATCATACACTGCTTGGCGACTAATGCCAAATTCAGTAGCGATTTCACCCAATGAAAAATCATCATGGTAATAATAGATTACAATCGTTCGTTGCTTATCTGTTAATAACTCTTCATAGAAATCTAACAGCAAATTAATGCGTGTTGTTTTGGCTAGGGCATCTGGCTCTATATGTTGCATTCCATTCCCCTCCATTACTTCCTTTGAAGCATGTACCAATAGGCTTTCACTGTAAAGTAGATTCCCTTTACACCTGGCAACGAATATTATCATAACGTAATCACGTTCATGTGTCAAGTAGTTTTACTTGTCACTATTTCACCTTTGCAATAATAGCCACAGTTGCGAAGTATTGCCCATTCTCAGCTGCAATAAATGTTCGATCACCCCATATTTCTATTTAATTTCATATAGAAATGCTCTCCAGTTGATCAATGCCCCGCTTCGCACGAATATTAAGTGACCTTATAATTGTTTGCGATTATGTCTAGATGATGCAAAGCATCCCAATCTCGAATAGATAATTGAGACGAATAGAGGTTAATTAATTGTTTAATCCACTCAGCCTCTTGTTCTAGTGCAATATTGTAATCTTTGTATTCATCAAGTTGACCTTCACGGAACATTTGTAGCTTATTCCCATAATGATGATCAAACAGTTCCTTCGCTCGTGCTCGTAACTGTTCTTCTGGCATAACATCACCTTCTATTTCTCATTACTGTATGCAGATTTGTAATCAACCAACCATATTGTGCTTGTCATATGAAGAAAAGCCACCTTACAAAACATGTAATCCGGAATCCCAGACAACACCTCTTCAAGGTGGCTTTCTATCTAATATGTTAGCTAATTAATTTACTATGCTTCCTCTTGATCTACTTCCTTCTGAATGAGACCAGCGAATAACGCATGTACAAACTGATCGGAATCGAATTGTTGTAGATCGCCCATTTTCTCACCTAATCCAACTAGCTTCACAGGGATATTCAATTCATTGCGTATCGCAATAACAATACCGCCTTTAGCTGTACCATCAAGCTTCGTTAGAACAAGTCCCGTAACGCCACTTTTTTCACCGAACAATTTTGCTTGGCTTAGCGCATTTTGACCCGTCGTTGCATCAAGCACTAGTAGCACTTCATGAGGTGCTGTAGGCAATTCACGCTGAATTACACGGAATATTTTATTCAATTCTTCCATTAAATTCGATTTGTTTTGCAAGCGACCAGCAGTATCACAGATCAACACATCTACTTGACGTTGCTTTGCAGCTTGAACTGCGTCATAAATAACAGCAGCAGGATCGGAGCCAGAAGATTGCTTAATCACATCAACACCAACGCGTTCTCCCCATACTTCAAGCTGTTCAATCGCCCCAGCACGGAATGTATCTCCTGCAGCTAGTAGTACGTTTTTTCCTTCGCTTTTCAGCTTATGTGCTAGCTTACCAATCGTCGTTGTTTTACCTACTCCATTGACACCGACAAATAGGTACACCGTAATTTCACCAGCAGGTGCAACATTTAGATATGAAATTCCATCACCCTTAAGCATCCCAACAAGCTTCTCAGATAATATAGGTTGCAACTCTGCTGCACTTTCGATTTTACGCTTCTTCACTTCCTCACGTAGCTCATCAATTAATTGCATTACTGTAGTTACACCTACATCAGCGCCAATTAGAATCTCTTCAAGCTCCTCATAGAACTCTTCATCGATTTTTTTGCGGCGAGTAATTAGTTCTTCAACCTTCTCCACGAGAGCTGTTCTAGTTTTAGCCAGCCCTTCTTTAAATACATTAGTTACCGCTTCTGTTTTCGAAGCAATCGTTTCTTTCAACTTTTTGAAAAAGCTCATTTTTGTATACATCCTCTCAAAACTTTTCACTTATAAATCGAGGTTCGAACAGCGGGCTTTCGCAAGCCGAGAAGATGAAGTGAATTTTAGGAAGGAGGAAACGTAAATGTACGTACCTGGTACATGCGTACCGGACTTCCCAAATTCGCTTCATATTCGACGCCGACTATGCTACATTAGCATACCCATCGTTATCAAAGTCTGCTGTTTGAAGCTTCCTCTTAACTTAAGCAGTTACACCGTCTAGCTCATGACTTTCCTCAAGTCGGACAGACACTAGCTTGGATACGCCGCCTTCTTCCATCGTCACACCATACAGTACATCGGCTTCTTCCATAGTCCCTTTACGATGTGTTACAACAATGAATTGCGTTAGCTCGGAGAATTCTCGTAAATATTGTGCAAAGCGCGATACGTTTGCTTCATCCAGCGCCGCTTCTACTTCATCCAGTACACAGAATGGAACAGGCTTCACTTGTAAAATTGCGAACAAAAGTGCAATAGCAGTTAAAGCTCGCTCTCCGCCGGAAAGCAATTGTAAATTTTGCAACTTTTTACCTGGTGGCTGAGCAACGATATCGATACCTGTCTCCAAAATATTGCTAGTATCAACAAGTATGAGATCCGCGCGACCGCCGCCAAATAATTTACTAAACACAACGATAAAATGTTTACGAATTTCATCAAATGTCGATTTGAACCGTTTCGACATTTCATCATCCATCTCTTTAATTACTTCGTATAATGTAGTTTTCGCTTCCATCAGATCATCTTTCTGTTCCGATAAGAAGTCAAAACGCTCTTTTACCCGCTCATATTCTTCGATAGCACCAAGATTAATATCACCTAACGAACTAATTTGACGTTTCAGATCTTTCACATCAAGCTGCATCGGGGCAATCTCTTCTGGTGGAGGATATTGCTCTCTTGCCATTTCATAGCTATAGCTATATTCCTCACTTAGCTTACGAATCGTATGATCCAATTCAACATCTTGGCGGTTAAGCACGATTTCTGTTTGACGCATTTGCTCATCAATATTACGAAGGCTAATTCGCTGTTCCTTAGTCTCGCTTTCCCCTTGTTCTAAGCCTGTTGATTTTTGAGATCGTTGCATACGATAATGATCGGTCTTATCGCTACATTGCAGCTTAGCATCTTTCAAATTGACAAGTTGCTCTGCTTGTTCGATAGCTTCATGATCCAGATTAGCTCGAGCTTCAGTTAATTGAGTCTCTTGTTGCTGCTGTTGACGCAGCTCATGCTTAGTCCGAGCGATCTCGTCTCTAAGACGACCAGCTTGATCCTCATAATTACTATATTCTTGATCAAGCTTAGCGACAGCAATTTTCAGGTCAGTCAATTGAACTTGTAGTTCTTCTTTCTGACTTTCATTCACTTTACGCGTCTGTTCAGCAAGTCTAATCGCTTCTTGCAGTACTTTATCCCGCGTCGATAATTGCTCTAACTGTTCCTCTGCCACCTTAATTGACTGCTCGGCAGCTACACTCTCGGAAGTTTGAGAATTTTTATCGGAGGAAGATAATGCTTGCTGCTCATTCAAAAACTTCATCTCTTGCTGGAGCTGTTGAAGTTCGCCTTTAAGCTGCTGCTCTTCGACTCGTTTTTGCTCAAGCTTCTCACGCGCTTGCTCAGCATTTTGTGTGCGAATTGATATTTCTTTGCGATTGTCTACAATTTGCGCGCGCAATTGCTCTATTTGTTGCTTCGTTTGTGCAATCACTTCATCAAGCTGTTCAATTTGACGATGTCTACCTAGTAAGCTTGCGCCTTTTTTCTGCTGGCTACCACCTGTCATCGAACCACCGGCATTAACAACATCACCTTCAAGTGTTACGATTCGATAGCGATACTGACAGCGAGAAGCAATCCGGTTAGCCTGCTCTAAGTTTTCAGCTAAAAGCACATTACCCAATAGGCTATAGACAATCTCCTCATACTGCCCCTCACTTTTTACTAGATCAGCAGCAATACCAACAAATCCTTCGAGTTCATTGATCATACGCTTATCAGCTTCATTCAAACGTCGACCACGAATAACATCAAGCGGTAAAAACGTTGCACGACCTAATTGACGCTGCTTCAAATATGCAATAGCCGTACGCGCACTTCGCTCATACTGCATAACGATATGTTGCAGCGCTCCACCTAACGCTGTTTCTATAGCTGTTTCAATGCGCTGTGGCACTTGAATTAGCTCTGCAACAGCACCATGTACGCCGCTTATACCTGACTGCTGACTTCGAGATGCTTTCAAAATCTCTTTGACACCATGCATGAATCCGTCCATCGCATCTTGCATTTCTTTCATCGTATCTCTACGAGACAGGTCACTATCTATTTTTTGTTCTAATTTTCGTAAATTAGCACTTTCTTGCTCAAGTGAAACGTTCAGCTTGCGAGCTTCGTCAGCTTCCGTAAGCATTTTCGTACGCAGCTTATTAATATCAGCAACAACGACTGATAATGACTGATTCAGCTCGTATTCCTTCGCTTCTAAAGCACGTTGCTGCCCAGTCCATTTCACTTCATCTTCTTGAATACGTTCCATACGGCGTTGTAAAGATTGTTGCTGTTGCTGTGTATAACGCACTTCATTACGAAGTTGTGCCATCGAGCTGAAAACGTCAAGTAATTCACCTTTCAAACGTTCCTCTTCATCTTGGGCACTGCCACTTGTCACACCTTGCATCCGAATTTCTTCAGCAGCTAGCTTAATACGATAATCATTCAATTGTTCTTCGATCTCAGCGGCCTTACTGCGAAGAGAAACTTCCTCTTGCGATAAGGACATAATTTTCGCATCCGTTACTTGAATAGATTGATTTACCGTCAGCTTTGTTGCCTCGTTATGAAGAATTCGTTCTTTAATAATCTCGCCATAGCTTTCGCATTTTTCAACATCTTCACTAATTTGTAGCATCGCTTGATGCAGTTCATCGAGCTGAGCTTCTATTTCACGTAATTGCAAGCGATCACTTTCTAATACAGCGTCATGCTTACTTACGACAGATGACAGTTTAAGTTGTTCTTCTTGTAGCTTTTCTAACTTATTTGTCGATTCAGACCATGCACTATGTAGCGTTTCAATCTGATGAACATAAAGCGAGATTTCTTTGGATTTCAATTGTTCTTTAAGTTGCTTGAAGTGAATGGCTACTTCAGATTGCTTACGCAAGGGCTCTACTTGATCCTCGAGCTCCGTCACTAGATCGTGAATACGTAATAAGTTTTGCTCCGTATCGTCTAACTTGCGTTTCGCTTCCTTCTTGCGAGACTTATACTTCACAATACCCGATGCTTCTTCAAATATACCCCGTCGATCTTCAGAACGAGTACTTAATATTTCCTCGATACGACCTTGTCCAATAATTGAATAAGCTTCTTTACCGATTCCAGTGTCCATGAACAACTCTGTAATATCCTTTAAGCGACAAGCTTGTTTGTTGATCATATACTCGCTATCACCACTTCGATGAACACGTCGTGTAACAGTTACTTCATTATATTCGAGCGGTAGCGCACCGTCAGAATTATCTAGCGTTAAACTAACTTCTCCATAGTTTACTGCGCGCCTGGCATCGCTACCTGCAAAGATAATATCTTCCATTTTGCCACCACGGAGACTTTTCGCACTTTGCTCCCCAAGAACCCAACGGATTCCATCTGATATATTACTTTTACCAGATCCATTAGGTCCAACAACGGCTGTAATACCGTTCACAAATTCTAACTCAGTTTTGTCAGCGAAAGATTTAAATCCCGCTAATTCGATTCTTTTCAAGAACATAGTTTGGCTTTCACCTCCCGAATATTGTACCACATTTTAAGTGGTCTCGATATGACATTGCTAGAAAATCACCTTCAAAAATGTAGGCTTTCAGATCCGAGAAGATGGAGCTAATTTTAGGAAGGAGGAAACGTAAACGTACGTACTTGGTACATGCGTACCGGACTTCCCAAATTAGCCCCATATTCGATGCGAATACACTACAACGTGTTACATCGTTATCAAAGTCTACAACCACATACAAAAAGCATCCCTTTGGACAATCCCTAGTCCACCGGAATGCTTTTTGTATGTACGAGCTCTAAGATGCTACCAGCCTTACGCGTTTCTCATTTCCTGTTCGGCTAGTTTACTCCATGCCTCTGCAGCTGCACGTTGTTCAGCTTCTTTCTTAGAACGCCCAACGCCTACTCCATAACATGTATCATCTAGTACAACTTCAATTACAAATTCACGGTCATGCGCTGGTCCACGTTCTTCGATAATCCGATATTCGATTGCTCCAAGACCAATATGTTGTGCACGCTCTTGTAATTTTGACTTTGCATCTTTCATTAGCAAACCATAATTATTCGAATCAATGTAAGGGAACATATACTGTTCGAGAAATTGCTTTGTCACTTCAATTCCTGCATCCAAATATAATGAACCAACAAATGATTCAAACAGATCAGCTAGTAATGCTTGACGCTGACGACCACCAAGCTGTTCTTCCCCGCGTCCCAACAGTACATATCTACCAAAATCTAATCGTTCTGCAAAATGAGCTAATGATGGTTCGCAAACAACGGAGGCACGCATACGCGTTAATTCGCCTTCTGGTCGTTTCGGATACGTTTTGTACAAGTATTCCGATACGAGTAATTGCAATACCGCATCACCCAAAAATTCAAGCCGCTCATTATCCTGGACTGAGCCGCGCTTATGTTCGTTCACATAAGAAGTATGTGTAAATGCTTGGCGTAGAAGTTTCACCCTTGTAAAATTAAGCTGCAGCTTAAGCTGCAGCTCATCAAATAAATCATGCTTCATATTTTCTCATCATGATGGAAGCATTATGACCACCAAAACCAAATGAGTTAGATAATGCGATCTTAACATCCGCTTTACGAGGCGTATTAGGCACATAATCTAGATCAAGTTCTGGATCTTGGTTGTCAAGGTTGATTGTTGGGATAATTATTCCATTTTGCAGGGTTAGGGCTAATATTACGGCTTCTACACCGCCAGCTGCACCAAGTAAATGACCAGTCATTGACTTCGTAGAGCTTACTGCTAATTTATAAGCGTGATCACCAAATGTCATTTTCACAGCTGTGGATTCAGAAACATCACCAACTGGAGTAGACGTACCGTGTGCGTTAATATAATCAACTTCGGAGGGATCAATACCAGCATCTTTCACCGCATTCGTCATACAACGAGCGGCACCAGATGGATCTGGCTCAGTCATATGGTGAGCATCGCCACTCATACCATAACCGATCACTTCAGCATAAATTTTCGCACCACGCGCCTCGGCATGTTCAAGCGATTCAAGCACTAGAATGCCTGATCCTTCGCCCATTACAAAGCCATCGCGATCCACATCGAAAGGACGACTTGCTTTTTCAGGCTCATCGTTACGGGTAGACATTGCTCTCATCGAGCAGAAACCTGCCATACCAGTCGGACGAATCGTTGCTTCTGCTCCACCAGCGATCATAACTTCAGCATCGCCTTGTTGAATTAGTCGGAACGAATCACCAATGGAATGTGTACCTGAAGCACACGCTGTCACTGATGTTGAATTAGGTCCTTTAGCTCCAGTAATCATAGAAACTTGACCAGAAGCCATATTGGCAATCATCATTGGAATAAAGAATGGATTAACACGTTTAGGCCCTTTTTCTAGAAGAATCTTATGCTGATCCTCAAAAGTTCCAAGTCCGCCGATACCAGAACCGACAATTACACCCATGCGCTCTGCATCGACATTTTCACCGATTTTCAAGCCTGAATCTTCGATTGCTTTCAAGGTTGCTGCCACAGCGAATTGTACGAAACGATCCATACGACGAGCTTCTTTCTTTTCTATACCATAGGTTTCAAGATCAAAGTCTTTGACCTCAGCAGCAATACGCGTTGGATATTCCGAGCAATCAAATTGCTCAACTAACGACACGCCTGATTTCCCTTCCATCAGGTTGCCCCAGAACTGATCTAATTCGGAACCTAATGAAGTTAAAATACCCATTCCAGTTACTACAACTCTGCGTTTCATATTGTTCACCCCTACTACTATTGAATTACTTTTATCTATATCAAAAAGAATTGATTATCATCAGTTCTCAGTTTCGCCAGTTAAGCTCACATTTTTTAATAAAGGTTCAAAAATGGGCTGTCAGAACCGAGAAGATGGAGTGAATTTTCGAAAGGCGGAAGTGCAAGTGCACGTTATTGGTACACGCGAACCGTACTTTCCAAATTCAATTCATATTCGACGCGACTACGCTACTGCGCATTACATCGTTATCACAGTCCGCTTTTCGAACCAACCTCTGTGAGGGAGATGGAGTTAAGTCCCGTTAACATTAACGGGACTCGTCCAAACCTAGGTATGAGATTGTATGTAACTTAATACATCTCCTACCGTAGAAATTTTTTCAGCATCTTCATCAGAAATTTCAATGTTGAACTCGTCTTCAAGCTCCATAATAAGTTCAACTACATCTAGAGAGTCAGCATTCAAATCTTCTTTGAAAGAAGCTTCAGCTACTACTTTATCTTGCTCTACACCTAAGCGATCAACAATAATGTTGGTTACGCGTTCTAGTACATCGGACATCCGATTCACCTCCTTATCGTATTATACGAAAACCGATAATAAAATGCTATCTTTCCGTAAAAGTTCTTGAACTTTTCTTCTACCAAACAATGAAGCTATATCCAAGTTATAAAGCAAAACCCAAGCAACGTGTACAGCACTAGTACACCAGCGGTCATTCCTTCGCCCGAAACTTTAAGATAAAGGTTCAAATCCAAACATCGAAACCACACCAATCAACGTGTACGGCACGAGTACACCAGCGATCAATAGCTCGGAGCTTAAAATGAAGGTTCAAAACGTCCATTTTTTGAGCTACCAATTCCAATGAAGGTTCAAAAAGCGGGCGTTCAGAACCGAGAAGATGAGGCGCTACTTGTGGGAGGAGGAAACGCAAATGTACGTTATTGGTACATGCGTACCGGACTTCCCAAGTTCGCTTCATATTCGATGTCGAATATGCTACAACGCTGCACTTCGCTATCAACGTCCGCTTTTTGAAGTTACCCTACATGTACATGCCGCCATCTACGTGAATCGTCTGACCCGTCATATACGACGCTTCGCTTGAAGCCAAGAAGCGAACGGCATTGGCAATATCTCCGACATTACCAAGCTTAGCAAGTGGTATTTGAACTTCCAATGCTTGCTTCATTTCTTCTGGCAATTTATCCGTCATTTCTGTTTGGATAAATCCTGGTGCGATGCAGTTGACTGTAATATTACGAGACGCTAGTTCTTTGGCACTTGCCTTCGTTAAGCCAATAACACCAGCTTTCGCCGCAACGTAGTTGGCTTGACCAGGGTTACCTAACACACCAACTACAGATGAAATATTAATTATCCGACCAAAACGTTGCTTCATCATTGGACGAGTGACCGCTTTGATCCCATTGAACACGCCTTTTAGATTCGTTTCAATGACTTGATCAAATTCTTCTTCCTTCATGCGCATAATTAGATTATCGCGAGTAATGCCTGCATTATTGACTAAAATATCGATAGTACCAAATTGTTCAACAACTAGCTTCACCATATTGTCAAATTCAGCAACAATACCAACATTTGCTTTAATCAATATCGCTTCACGACCTAGCGCGCGAACTGCTTCTGCTGTTTGTGCTGCTGCCTCTTCGCTACCTGAGTAGTTAATCGCAACATCAGCGCCAGCTTCTGCTAAAGAAACAGCGATTGCACGGCCAATACCACGAGATGCACCAGTAACTAATGCTTTTTTACCTTCTAAGCTAGCAAACATCATAAAACCTCCTAAATCTTTTTGTAGCTTCGAGATAGACTTCTAAGTAACAAAAAGTCACTTCCGAAGCATATTTTCTACGAGGAAACTGTTAAAATATACATTCAAAAAGTGGGCTTTCAGAACCGAGAAGATGGGGCGCTACTTGAGAAAGGTGGAAGTGCAAGTGTACGTAATTGGTACACGCGATCCTACAATGTTTCTGCAAGAAACATACATCGGAAGCTTACGCTAGTACTTTCCAAGTTCGCTTCATATTCGACGCCGACTACGCTGCGTTAGCATACCCATCGTTATTAAAGTCCATTTATTGAATATTCCTTTAATGCTTCTAACTTGTTAATCGTGATCACTTGAACATCACGATCAATTTTCTTAATTAAACCTGTTAGTACAGAACCTGAACCGATTTCAACAAATGTATCTACACCAAGCTCAATTAATTTCAACACCGTATCCTCCCAAAGCACTGGAGCGCATACTTGACGTTCAAGTAATGATTTAATCTCCACTGCATCAACAACAGGCTCTGCTGTCACATTTGCAATAACTGGAATTTTCGCGTCTTGCATCGCTACATTAGCTAGTTCAGCTGCAAGCATCGTTGCTGCGTTACCCATTAAAGAAGAATGGAATGGACCACTCACTTCAAGAGGAATAACACGTTTCGCGCCAATCTCTTTGCCACGAGCAACCACTTCATTCACACCAGCAACTGAACCAGATACAACAATTTGTCCTGGACAGTTAACGTTAGCAAGCTCAACCGCATGACCTTCAGCAGTAACAGTGTCACATAGCTGTTGAAGCGCTACACGTTCCGCACCTAATACTGCTGCCATAGCACCTTGACCACTTGGTACAGCCTGTTCCATATATTGACCACGTGCACGAACCGTACGTACAGCATCTTCAAATGTAATTGCGCCAGCAGCTACAAGAGCGCTATATTCACCAAGGCTATGCCCTGCAACATAATCAGCTTTCCATCCTGCTTTCTCAACTAATTTTAAGAACGCTGTGCTAACCGTTAACAGTGCTGGCTGCGTATTTACCGTTTGTTTCAGGTCACTATCTGGACCCTCAAAAATTAAATTGCTTAACGAAAAATCAAGCGCCGCATCCGCTTGTTCAAAAATCAAGCGTGCATCTGCATCATGCTCATAAATATCTTTCCCCATACCAACAACCTGAGCACCTTGCCCAGGAAACACGAAAGCTATTTTGCCCACCTAATAACCTCCTCAAACTTTTCATTAGCTCCTGAAGTAACTATATGTAAATGAAAAGTCACTTCGGAAGCATAAGCTATTTATTACTTATTATCCATACATTTCACTATATCAATTGGAGCTTTTGCCCTAGTCAGAAATTACATTACATTCCTAATATATGATAACCAGCATCCACATGTATTACTTCACCTGTAATTCCCCTTGACAGGTCACTAATGAGAAACATCGTCGCATCTCCTACCTCGTCTTGGTCAATATTTCGTCTGAGCGGAGCTCTTTCTTCAATCGTGGACATAATGTCGTTAAAACTAGAAACACCCTTTGCTGATAACGTTCGAATCGGACCTGCAGAAACTGCATTCACTCTGACCCCATACTTACCCAAATCCTCTGCTAAGTATCTAACACTTGCTTCTAGTGCAGCTTTTGCAACACCCATAACATTATAGTTCTTTATGACACGTTCAGCTCCAATATAGGACTGAGTTACAATACTTCCGCCTTCAATCATAAGTCTTTTGGCTTCTTTAGCTACTGCAACTAGAGAATATGAACTTGAACTTTGCGCTAACATATATCCATCTCTAGTTGTATTAACATATTCTCCTTGTAATTCATCCTTCTCTGCAAAAGCCACAGAATGTACAAGTCCATCTATCTTACCAGCAATATTTTCAATCTCTAAAAATGCAGATTTTATACTGTTATCATCAAGTACATCGCAGGAAACAGTACACAATGGTTTAATATCATTATCATTCAGTAGTTTTTCAAGTTTTTCTAGAGAGCGATCCTTACGGTATGTAAATATTAGTTCCGCTCCTTGATTATGAAGAGATTTTGCAATCCCCCACGCTATACTTCTCTCATTCGCTACTCCCATTACAATAATCTTTTTTTCTTTTAATAACATAATCAATCCTCCTCGAAGATATCGTAAAACTCCATCTTGCAAGGGCGATACGTACAACAAACACTTCGAAGACAGACTCAATCATTTTGATTTTCATTAAAATGGAAATTAAAATGTAGGGCTGTCAGCACCAAGAAGATGCACTCCAGCGAAAACGAGTAGCACAGCGTACGTATTGTGTACGTGAGCACACACAGGCTTTCGATGGAGGGCATATTCGCCGCCGAATCAACTACGAAGCAATCACATCGTGATCACAGTCCTTACATTTTAATAACCTCTATCACCAGACGAGTACTGTGGCCCCCCATGTGAGCCCCCCACCAAACCCCACCAAACAAAGTTTGTCGCCCTCTTTGACTCTACCTTGCTCAACTGCCTCTGCTAAAGCAACTGGAATCGAAGCTGCAGACATATTACCGTATTTATCTAAGTTGATCATTGCTTTATCTTCTGACAATTCCAAACGATTAAGTGATGATTGAATAATACGAATGTTCGCTTGATGCGGAACAAGTAGATCGATATCAGCCTTCGTCAATCCAGCTTTAGCAATCGCTTCTTCAGCTGCATTTCCCATAATACGAACTGCAAACTTAAATACTTCATTGCCAGCCATATAGATAGAATGCTCTTTATTCGAAACAGTCTCCGCAGTTGCCGGTTTACGAGAACCACCAGCGCTTACTTTCAACAATTCGCCGCCAGTGCCATCTGCTCCAATTTCAAACGATTGGAAGCCACGACCTGCTGGAACTTCACCGATAACTACTGCACCCGCTCCATCTCCGAATAAAATACAAGTGTTGCGATCGGTATAATCTGTAATGCGTGACAATGTCTCTGCGCCAACAATAAGTATACGACGATACATTCCACTTTGAATTAATGCATTCCCAGTTACTAAGCTATAAATAAATCCTGAGCAAGCAGCTGATAAGTCAAATGCTGGACATTTCGCACCGAGTCTCGCTTGTACTAGACACGCAGTTGATGGAAATGACATATCAGGAGTAACCGTTGCTATAATAATTAGATCAATATCGTCCGCTGTAAGCCCTGCATTAGCAATAGCTTGCTCTGCTGCTTTGAAGGCAAGATCAGAAGTAGCCTCGTCGCTCGCAGCAATACGACGTTCTTTAATACCTGTACGCGTTACAATCCATTCATCATTTGTTTCGACCATTTGTTCTAATTGCTGATTTGTTAATACTTGTTCAGGTACATATTTCCCCGTACCAAGAATACCTACTGGAATAGCATTCATAACTACGATCACTCCTTATTAATTTCTGCTTTTATTGATGCAATAAGCCCACTGCTTACTGCTGTTTTTGCTTGCTTCACTGCTGCTTGAACTGCTCTTGAGTCCGAAGATCCATGAATTTTCAGCACTAACCCGTTAAGACCCAACAACGGTGCACCACCAAATTCGTTCGGATCAAGTGTCTTTTTCAAGCCTTTAAGTTTAGGCAACATAATAGCCGCGGCTAGTTTCGTTAAAAAATTTAATTTAAATGCCTTTTTCAATTCATCAAAGATGGTAGATGCTGCACCCTCATACGATTTCAACATAATATTCCCTGAGAAACCATCGCATACAAGCACGTCACATTCACGATTAAGGATCCCCTTCGACTCTACATTACCAATGAAGTTGAGATTGCTCTCTTTAATAAATGAGTAGGCAGACTTCGTGACTTCATTCCCCTTCATTTCTTCAGAACCAATGTTCAATAAGCCAATCCGAGGATTTTTGAATCCTTCTACTTTTTCGCGATAGATGCTACCCATTACAGCATATTGCCTAAGCTGTTCAGCAGTAGCGTCCATATTCGCACCGAGATCTAGCGCAAGCATTCCAACTTTATCAAGTGTCGGTAATAGCGGTGCTAAGGCAGGACGTTCAATACCTGCAATTCTACCTACAACAAGTAGTCCTGTTGTCATTAATGCTCCCGTATTTCCAGCTGATAGCATCGCATCAGCTTCACCATCCTTCACTAGCTTCCCTGCCATAACCATCGAAGAATTCTTCTTACGACGAACAGCCTTAACAGGTTCGTCATCAGCTTCAATGACTTCATCTGCATGAATAACAGACAGATTACTTAGTTTTAGATCACCAATTAGAGCGTTAATAACTTGCTCATTACCTACTAGAACAAGTTCAATATCTTGATTGTCTTGTGCTGCTGCAATAGCGCCCGCAACAATTTCTTTGGGGGCATTGTCACCGCCCATAGCATCAATTGCAATTTTCATAATCATTCTCCTCCTCAGCTGCTTGTCACATCTGAACGATAGATCACGAAGGTACCTTGAAACACCAATTCATCGCTCACATAGGTGTTAAGTTCTACTTTTGACTTGCTTCGTTCTTCATTATTTAAGCGAACATAAGCCTTCGCTATACATTTTTCACCAAGCTTCACTGGTCTAACAAATCGTATGTCTGATGTAGCAGTTAGTGCGATTGGACAATCAATAACTGCAACAGCTAATGAATTAGCTTGTGCGAATAAATGATGCCCTCTAGCAATTCCTGTTCGAGAAAATACATGCTCTTCTCGAATTTCAAAAATAGATATTCCACTACGATCAAGCTGCAAATCTACGATATCGCCAATAACTTCATCAAGTGGTAGAGATCGAATTGAATCATGGGAACGTTCAGCCATTTCTTTCATACGCTCTCGCAATTCCGGAATTCCTAATTCCAAACGATCAAGTCGAATCGTCTGAATACTAACTTTCAACACCTTCGTTAATTCACGATCAGTCACAAACGGATTATCCACTATATATTGAGTCAGCAGTTGATGCCGTTCACGTTTTGTTAATTTCGCCATGTCGGCACCAATCTCCTGTCATATTGATTCATTATGTAAAACTTTTATCGTAGTTCAAAAAATGAACTTTCATTGTAATTAATAATTTAGTATCAAATTTTAATACCTGGTACTAAAATAGTATAATTGAGATTTAAGCGAAGTGCAATCTATTTATTCATAGCCAAATTCTTGAACTACCCTTTAAAACAAAATAGCACCTTATCCGAAGATAAGATGCTATTAGGAAAAAGATTATTGAGAAATAATCTCTTTTGTTTTGTAATATCCACAAACTTTACATACGTGGTGACCTAGTTTTAGTTCTCCACATTGCTCACATTTCACCATGCCTGGAACAGCTAGTTTAAAATGCGTACGACGTTTGTCACGGCGAGTCTTGGATGTTCTACGTTGAGGTACTGCCATATTTCCCACCTCCTTCACAAGTTTAAGGAATATTATTCCTTAAAGAAATCTTTCAACGACTCTAGTCGAGGATCGATTCTCTCTTTACTACATGTACATTGATTTTCATTAAGATTACTACCACATTGCGCACATAAGCCTTGACATTCGGTTTTACATAACGGAGCAAAAGGCATAAATAATTGCAAATACTCCTCCACAAATGGCTGCAAATCTAATCGTTCAGTGGCAATCTCAATAAGATCACTTTCTTCGTCCTCATCTGCACTGTTCATGTCATCAGATGAAACCGGCTTGAATTGCTCAGCGAATGGAATACTTGAGTGAGTATGAGTCGACTCAAGACAACGAGAGCAAGCTAATTCCATATCTATTTCAAGATTTCCCTCAACGATAACGATTTCACCTTCCGGTTTAACTGTTAATTGAATATGTAAAGGGCCAGTAGAAATTACATCCTGACGATTACGAAATAGCTCTGTTACATCTAGTTGTGTATTCACGATCTCAGTTTGATCTTTTGCTAACAACTCTTTCAAACGAAACTGCATAATATCACCCCAAACAGACAAAGTTTATTATATCCATCTAGCTCATGTTTTGTCAAGAATATCACGATCTATTTCTTCTGTCGAATGTCAACTTTGTCCACTAGTTCACCATTGTGCTATATTAACATTATAAGAGACAGTTTAGAAAGGAAATTTAAGCCATGAATGCAGTCGGCCTAATCGTTGAATACAATCCTTTTCATAATGGACATCTGCATCACCTACAACAATCTAAGCAGATCGCTCAGCGTGACGCTGTCATAGCAGTGATGAGCGGCAATTTTTTGCAGCGAGGTGAACCTGCACTACTCGATAAGTGGACACGCACCAAAATGGCATTAGAAGGCGGTTGTGACGTCGTAATCGAGTTACCTGTTGCCTATGCTACATCATCCGCAGAATGGTTTGCATATGGCGCTATCGCTTTGTTACAAGCTACAGGAGTAGTAGACAGCTTCTGCTTCGGCACTGAAAGTGGACAACTGACACCTCTATTGCAAGCAGCTAAGCTTGTCTCAGCAGAATCACCACAATTCAAACAACAGCTTGAATCCTATCTTACGCTTGGATTAAGTTATCCGCAAGCCTATAGCTCTGCGCTCCATCAGTTATATGATCAACAGTCGTCTGGCGATGATGATCACCAAGATGAGCCATTTCGCTTTGACTTACCCAATCATACACTAGGTCTTCATTATCTGATTGCCAAGGAACGATTGAAAAGTACAATGATTCCTTATACAATTACTCGTGAAAAAGCACAATATCATGATGAGCTACCTTCTGACCTTGCCATTGCTAGCGCTACAGCGATTCGCAAACTATTATTGGAGCATTCCTCACTAGATGTGATTAAGCCTTATATGCCACACAGTACATACCAGCTACTAGTAGAGCAACAACAACAATATATTCCCCCTATGCACTGGGAGTCTTTCGCTACACCTTTATTCCATACGCTTGCTGTTAGCTCTAGCGATCACTTAGCCACTCACCGTGAAATTGAAGAAGGATTACAGCATCGCATTAAATATTGTTTACGTTCATTACCACACTATACATTAGAGCAGTTACTATCGCAATTGAAGACAAAACGTTACACGAGAACGAAGCTGCAAAGAGCGTTATTAGCTATTTTGCTAAAGCACGAGAAGCAGCATTTTCAGCGCGATCAGCTAGCTAGCGGTATACAGTATATTCGAGTATTAGGTTTTACGGAGCGTGGCCAACAACTACTTAAGCAAATGAAAAAAACTGCGACCATTCCAGTTATTCATTCTCCTGCCGCAGTATCAACGCCATCAACTTATCTTGAGCATGATATTGCCGCGACTGCTGCTTACATGCTTGCAAGATCGCCAGACCAACCAGAACTAAGTCTTCTCGATTACACACAGCCACCTATTCGAATATAGCGCGTTGCAAAATCAATACTTCTATTAACGCTCCAGCGAAGCGATGACATCCATCGCTTCTTCTAATGTTGAAACTGCAATAATTTCCATCTCACTTCGTAATTTACGTACTTTCTCGCTCGCCTCATCTTCGTTTCCTTGTGGGACGATAAATATTTCTGCACCTTGCTCATCTGTGGAGAATACCTTTTGCTTAATGCCCCCAATTGCACCAACATGACCTTCGGCATCAATCGTGCCTGTAACAGCAATTGTACGCCCTTTCGTTAGATCACCATCTGTCAGCTGATCGACAATCGTCAACGTCAGGACAAGCCCTGCTGACGGCCCTCCGATCGAACTTGAATCAAACTCTATTTTATACTTATCTTCATCAGGAACAATATTACGCATTTGCATAAAACCATCGATAGCAAGCTGTTTAGCAATGATTACATCATCCCAATTGTGTCCATTATTATCTAATGTTATAACTATCCGAAGCAACTTAGACATCCGCTCAATCTGTAACTCGATCGATGCAGCTTCTTCATGTTCGTTCAACCATACAGCTATATCCTCAACTGACTTTACAGGCAGAATACCCTCATCACTAAATATGCCATCGATACGATCACCGGAAAGGAGCAACTCACTCGAATTGGATTCTAATAAAGGTGATGTTGTATTAACATAAAGCTGTTGAGGTTCATTGTGGTAAGCAATATTTAAGTAACGATAAGCTGCTTCTAATGCCTGATCATACGATCCTTGCATCATTGTCATCGCACGTTTTGCATATTCCCCAGCAGACTCTCCACCTAATACTTCATACTTCCACATTACCGTTCTATTCACTTGAAAAACAGATAGCAATGAATCCCATATATTCGGTGTTTGCATCAAAACTGCAGTCAACAGAAATGTACCTCGCTTCTGTTGCTCTAACTCCGATGAAGAATCTATTGGTGATGAATTGGGATCATTACTTCCATCTATAACGGTTACAAATGAATGTGATGAAACAGCAAGTCCTGGCTTAATTACGACGAAAGGTGACGGTGCATATAGTAAAATCGCCATTACTACAATCGTAATAAGTGCTGTTTTTACAATTGTTTTATATTGTATTTCAAAATCGTTCTTCTTCAATATCATATCTCCTTACATATAAAGGTCTATTCTGACAAGCTATCGCGTAAAAATAAGTGATGAATATACCATTCACATGTTTGTAAAGGAGGGATTCGCTTGCATAAAACATTCATTATCGCTGGATTATTATTAACTATTGTACTCTCCGTTGTGTTATCTCCCCATATTGCACTACAAGCCTCACTTGGTGGATTAAATATATGGTGGAAATTAGTTTTCCCTGGTTTACTACCATTTTTAATATTATACGAAATTATATTAGCATTTGGCTTAATTCACGGTATTCAAGCGGTACTATCACCATTCACTTCAAAACTATTGAAAATGCCACGAGTAGCAAGTCTGCCGTTCATTATGAGTCTGCTGAGTGGATTTCCTGCCGGTGTAGAACCTACAATGAAGCTATTACAAGATAACCAATTAACCAAACAACAAGCACAGCGTCTACTAGGCTATATGCATTTTCCTAATCCTATTTTCGTTACCGTAATTATAGGCGCTGGTTTTTTCCACGCACCCATTATTGGACTAATTATAATTAGCACGATCTGGATTTCAGCATTTATTCTAATGACCGTGCATAGTTACCTCGCTACGCGAAAATCCAAAGCTCACTCTGATAACAACAACTATCATCCACAAGTTAACTTCGCAGCTAGCATGGAGCTTGGTCGTAAGCTTGATGGGCGTGGACTAGGAAAAGTGCTCGGTGATAGTGTAGCTGTAAGTGTGCAAAAGCTTTTTATGATCGGAGGCTTTATCATTTTCGCTTCTGTCATTGCCGCTTTCGCCACTTCTTTGCTCGACGTGATTCGTATAGAGCTGCCATTTTTGTCACAAGCAATACTTGAAATACATATTGGAAGTTACGCGATTAGTTCATGGACGATGAGCCAGCAGTCCGTCTTACTCGGCTGCGCATTACTTGTTGCTTGTCTTGCCTTCAGTGGACTTAGCGGCATTTTGCAAGTCAGTTTCTATACTGCTGGTCAGGCACTACAAATGTTTCCATTCATTAAATACCGATTCATCCATGCCATTTTCGGATTTTTCATGACGTATATATTATGGAAGCCACTTAGCTGGGTATTTAGCAAGTGGCTTCGTATCGAATATGAAACTGTTTTTTTCACTTCTACAGAGAGTTTCATACCTGCAACCTATCAAGCACGACAGCTTCCATTCATCTGGAAGGAAAGTCTCGCAATATGTAGTCTGTTCATTGTCTTCATAATTGTTATTACATTATGTAGGAAGCTTTATGTGAAGGATCATTTGTTCTAACTTTGTTAACGAAGCTACCATTCATTCGTTGTTGAACAATTTACGGGCGCTGTGGGCCGCATTTTTCGCGTAATCGTTGCTCCACCTTTGGCGGTACCAATTGTGAAACATCTCCTTGGAATTGGGCAATTTCTTTGACAATGCTTGAACTAAGATACGAGTATTTCGGATTAGTCATCATAAATACCGTATCGATGCCATCATCAAGCATATAGTTTGTTGATGCTAGCTGTAACTCATATTCAAAATCAGTTACGGAACGAATGCCACGAACGATAACACTTGCTTGCTTCAAGCGCATAAATCTAACGAGCAGATCACGGAAGCTATCTATCTCGACATTTGGAAAATCCTTGGTCGCTTCAGCTAGTAGTTCTTTACGTTCATCGACTGTAAATAATGGGTTTTTACTTGAATTATTAAGAACCGCCACAATTAGACGATCATATTGACGTGCTGATCGTTGAATAATATCTAAATGTCCATATGTAACAGGATCGAAAGTTCCGGGATATACGGCAACTCTTTCGGGACGCTGTAGGGTATTGCTCATCCTTTTCACTCCTAAAACTTTTTGTTTGCTTCTTCATTTTCCACGTTGCAACAAAAAGTAGCTTCGTAAGCATTATACTATTTCAATTATTCTCTTGCATTCATTGTAGCTACATGTCGATAAATCGTTACAGCGATATCGCCATACTGATTAGTACGAAGTTGTTCAAAGCCATTCAATTGATGTGGATATTGCATTTTGACATCATGCTCGACAACGATCGTTGCATCTTCCGCCACTAAGCCCATCTCCACCATTTGCAACATCCACGCATCCATATCAACGATGCGATAAGGCGGGTCAAGAAATATTAGATCAAATTGTATATTGCGTTTTGCTAGTGCCTTCATCGCTCTACCTGCATCGTTGCGATAAATCTCGATCGCTTCAACTGCACCAACTAATTCAACATTACTCCGAATAATATCAACGCTTACCTTCTCTTTATCAACAAATATAACCTGCTGCATACCTCGACTCCACGCTTCAATTCCTAGTCCACCAGTTCCTGCGAATAAATCAAGCGCTTTGCCTCCGTCGAAGTATGGTCCGATCATACTGAATATTGCTTCCTTCACCTTATCGGTAGTCGGTCTAGTACCTTGGCCTGGTACGGCCTGCAATGCTCTTCCCTTTGCTTTACCAGCAATTACTCTCACCGTATGTCCCTCCCTAATGCAAGTCTTATTAATCGTACCATACAACGATTATCGATGAAAGATTACTCTTCCGTATTTTTTTTAATCATAAGTATAATTTCGAATGATCTTGTCCACAATATAATTATCGGCGTCTAAGATGTCGTAGACAACCGCGGAGAAGGCTTACGTTTCCCCATAAGTTCTTCATCCGGTTTCTCCTCTCCCATTTTTTTGGATAGAGGCCCTATTTATAGGGCCTCGCTATTTTTATTTTAAACTATTCTGCATCAAATAGATCCATATTGTGTAGTATTAGATTCATGTTCTATGTGCGATCGATAAGCTTCTGTATGTAGAAACAATTCCATTGAGCCATTACCACACTTAAATTGTTTAATATTTACAATATCTTCAATAGAAATAACTTTGTGGGACATAAAACATAAAGTTAGCTGTCGAGTTAAAGATTAGACTGCCCTTCAATCATTACTTCAATGACTGAGAGACAGCCCATTATCTACCAATCTAGCGAAGTTCGTTAGCTTAACCATTAGCAGGTTTTTGACCACTAGCTTTACGTAGCTCATTGGCTAATCTATTGAACTCACTACGTGCCTCTTTGTTTTCAGTGGCGAAATACGCTGCACTTAAAAACTTTATTACTTTATTAGCATCTTCAATACTCATCTTGTGAGCCCCACTTTCTACTGACCCATTTCCATGTTCACCATTATCAGTATCGGTACCTTTGGGTGGTTCGTTACTAATTTCTTGCTTCAACGATTGTAGTTTTTCATTAACTTTATTAACAAATGTCGCCCACTCAGACCATTTACCATCTGCATTCATCAGTCTAGGACAGTTTTTCCCGCTCCAATCATAATGTCGGCGTAAACGATCTATTCCCCAGCTACGCTCATATAGCATTTTAGCTACTAGCTCGATGGCATGATTGAGCGTGATACTATAGTTACCACTTTCACAGATCTCGATTCCAATGGATGTACGATTTCCACTTTTCACACCACTGCCATCTCCAGCATGCCATGCTACCTCATTCAGCGGCAACACTTCAATTGCTTCTTTCTCGTCAATTACGATATGAAAAGAAGCTACCCGAGTATTTGAAGTATTTGTAAGCCATGCACGCTCATTTTTCGCCGTACTTGAAGGATTTCCAGTGTTGTGAATCGTAATGGTCGTTGGTTCTAATGCAAATGATGGTCTTCGGTTATGTGAAGTAGTTTGCGGAATATAATCTCGTCTGTACTCGTAGTTCATTAAAAAATCACTTTCCTCATCACAAATTTTGAAGTCCACATAATTAATTGATAAATAGAACTTTTGCATAGTTGTCCCACTCTAATCTGATTTTTAATAGACTCATAACATCCCTCGGTTTAACAAAGCTTGTTGAGCCGCCTAGCCGTGTTTCTACAAGCTCTCCATTGACGTAGACCTGCTTACTTTTCCAATCTACTTTAGCACCGTACAATTCGGAAATTTTACGAACCGGGATATACGTAATTCCTTTTTCTAAATAAGCAGCACAGTATAATAGCTGATCGACCATTACAGGTATAATGCTTGCCTTTTCAAACCCACTTTGCGGCTTGAATTTGACCGTAGCCGAATCAAAAGGTCCTAGATTGTATTTCGTAATAAGCGACATAATTTTAGCTGAATAGTTCGGGTCTGTTGCATAGCCCGCTAACCGAATTTGCTCGGCTTGTTCTATTGCCGTTTTGGCCTCCTGCACTTTAGCGTACCTTGTATTGTTGAATAACTCATCCTGGTCCTTATAATAATGATATAGCGTGCGATATGCTCGAAATGCAGCTTTTTCCTTCACTTCTTGACCGCCGATAAATTCCCAAGTCCCTTTTGTTACTGCATCTCCGCGCCAATATGGGGTTAACTTACCACCACCAACTTTAATGCCACCAAGATTATTCCAAGCATGTAGCACTCCACCCGTTTCTAGTAAGCTTTGCGCTAATCTAACCGAAGGTAATATCGGAGAACCTTGCTGACGAATCAATACAATGGTAGGTGCTATTGCAGCAAAAAACTGTTGCCTTGTTAACTCGCTCAAGTTCTCATTCACTCCCTTTTTCTTATAGTTTGAATTCTAGTAATTCTATTATCTATGCTTTAAATGAGTAGAAGGAAACGGCTATTTATCCAATGGACAAATAATCGTTTCCTTCTATTGATTCTAGCGATTGCTTCTAAAGGTATAATCGTAATGTATTGTTGTAAACGGCTTCTGCCACGATCTGTGTGGAAATCCCTTTCAGACGAGCAA
>DXHF01000492.1 GCA_019113605.1 Candidatus Paenibacillus intestinavium | reverse complement strand
GCTGCGGTATAGCGAATACCTCCTATTTCTAATTCCATATCCGATACGATTGGAACAGCATACCATTGTAATTGCAGTTCACGAAACGCAGACAAGCGGGGATGTTCTATTGGTACTTCTTTAATGATCTGCTCTGGAATATTACAATAACATGGCGGCTCATTATTGATCTGTATAACGAGTGGTAACACATCATAAGCAGTTCCTGCTCCACGCCAACCGAGCTTCATACATAATGCCGTAAATGCTACAGAATCTGGATCTCCTACGGTATTTTTCTCCTGCTGATAGCCCGCATAGCGGACAAGCTGATGGTTCAATATGTTGACGGTAAACTTAGCATTACTTTGCGAGAAAACTGTAATAAGCGGTTGGATTCGACCATTATTCGTAGCTCGCTCAATATGATGAAGCAACGCATCAAAGATTTGATCCGCATTACTTAAATGGCGACAATCTGCAATTATAAGTGACTTCCAGAACAATCTGCCGATACAACGACTATTATTGCGCCAAGCTACTTTCGCTCCATATTGGAGCTCTTCCTCTGTATGAAAATAACTTCCTGTACGTATTATGTTCTCTGAAACAGATGCCAATCGTTCTTCCAAATGTGCTTGACTATATTGTAGTTCGTTATACATCGTTGAAATAAATGTATTGGCTTCCGTTATTAACTTCTCTGTATTCATCGCTAATTTTCGATCCTTACTTCACCAATATTTCGTAAATTACGAGGGCAGCGCAGTATTTCTCCAATATTTAAAATAAGAAAATTTACGCTTTGCCTAATAGTATCATATGAATTTATTGATTCCTCATTCGTCACATAATCGTTATATATTATTAGTTAACTTTCCACGTTAACGACCAAGTTTAACATGATCAAGTTCGCGAATAGATTGAAGTCGAGAGGTTAACACTCCAATAACAGCTACAAATATGCCCGCAATAATGAATATTAAGCCTATTCCTCGACCAGGGCCTGTGCCGATAACAGTTCCTACTGTCGAAGCTAGTGCCCCATCTTCAGCAAGCCATGGATTGAACAGATAATCGGCTAGATACCCTGCTGAGCAATAAGCAGCAATGAATCCAAGCTGTGAGAGAATCCCAATCATGCCCCATACCCGTCCTTGTTTCTCATTAGGTATGTTCTGTCTCACTAATACATCTGCGCTCGTATTAACAAAAGGCAGCGCTGCTAAGAAGATAAAACCTGCAATCATAATGAAAACAACATTTGTCGACAACCCAAGTAAGGAGAAGGCAATACCTCCTATAATCAGTCCGATAATTAACATATTTACATACCGTTTCGTAATGGTCACCATACCAATAATGATACTGCTAATGAGCATTCCGATAGCACTTATCGATTGAAAAACACCTAGACTTTGCACATCAGTAAAGCTTAGTAGCATCGGACCTATTAATGTTTCTAGTAAGCCGATATAAAACGTAGTAATAGAAATAATAATGACAAGCAGCAATACACCCTTATTCCGCTTAATGGTGTACCACCCTTCCAAAAATTCATCTATCCAATGCCCATTGCCTTCATCTGAACGGTCAACAGTTATCCCCTTTTTAATTACAAATACGGCTACAATCGCAATAATAAAAGTAGCAATATTAATAAGTAAAATCGTCTCAATCGTCGTTACACTCAGCAAAATCGCTGCAATAATAGGAGCAAATAGAAATTTGGATGATTCAGCCAATTGTACAAGTCCGCTGCCTTTGGAATACTGTTCCTCCGACAATAAATCTGTCGCAGAAGCTTTATATGCTGGACTATGTAATGCTGAGAAAATAGAACTTATCGTTACACCTACATAAATATGCCATAACTCTAGCTCTCTAGCCTCCAGCATAATAAGGATAAATACTAGACCTGCTGCCGCACCAATATCACCAATAATCATTAATAATCTACGATCCATTCGATCAGCAAGAAAGCCTCCAATTGGTCTTAACAAGATAGATGGTAAAAATGTAAATAGTGTGACTAACGCCACACTTGTTGCCGATTGTGTACGCTCGAATGCATATACACCAAGTGAAAATGCTGTAAGACCAATCCCAATCAAAGAGATGAATTGACCAAACCAGACAATCAGAAATTTCCCAAATGACTTTTGAATCGCCATATTTACTTTCCACCCTTCATATCAGTTCCAAAGCCGAAAGATTTTGGGCTGCAATAATAACTGCACTGTTGTTACGGTCTCATTCTTCCTCTTGTTGGATCATACGTTCATACAGCATCGGTATGTACGCAAAGCTTCCTTCTTGTGCCCCTAATGTCTTCTCGATCATATAAGCTAAGGCGTGTGCCTTCTTCACGAGTTCCTCAGCATTCCACGGAAAAATTCCGCGATCTAACAAAAACTGTGAGGATACCAATAGAAACTCAATCACTTCACGTGGCGCAGGTGTATTATAAATCCCCTCTCGAATGCCTTGCTCCACAATCTTTGTCAAAATCGGGGTTAATCTAATAATCGTCTCTACTAAGCTTTTTTGATGCATTTCTGCATTGTTAATCTGATGAAGCTGCTCGATCATTTCCCCTTTATGATCAGTTTCATGGCTTTGCGCACCGAGTATTCGAAACATCTTCTCATGTGCGTTCAATGTCGAATCATTCATGATGTGCTGAGCGGCAGTGACTCCTTGATTAATGAATTGCATGACAATGGCATCCATTACTTCTTCTTTCGATTGAAAATGATAATAAAACGTTCCTTTAGCAATTCCTACTGTTTGCAATATATCGTTAATGGTCGTTTTCCCATAGCCTTTTGTTGTGAATAATATAGCCGCAGCGTCCAATATTTCTTGTTTACGTTCTTCAGGTTTTTTCGTTATTCTCATAATCTAACCTCCATCATAATAGACCGACCGTCAGTCTATTATGATAGTAACAATTTATCCTTTTATTGTCAATGTTGTTAGTAGTCTAATTGCTTAAATTTAAAAGTGAAAAACCGAGCATCTATCGGATGTCTGTGGCAAAGCCACTTTCCAATAAACACTCGGCTGTAGGGAACACATTACGATCATTGTTTCACCATTGGTTAGTCCTCTTAAATGTAGAGTTCAAGTTAGTATATGGTCATTTTATATTTTATTTATGTTCTACTAATTCCTTAAGCTCATGCAATAATTGATCCAGCTGTTCATATTGCTCAACCATGTTTTCCATATTAGCATATTGCAATTCCATATTTGCATTAACTTCTTCTACGGCAGCCATATTTTGCTGTGTTGTAGCTGAAATACTGTTCATGCTATCAGCAAGCTTCGACGATTGATTACCGAGACGATTAGCGGATTCGGATACTTTAACCGTTTGCTCAGTCGCAAGCTTAGTATTTGATTGAACAAGTTCTAATACTTCATTCGCATTTTGAAGCGAGTGATCACTTCTAACAGCTGAGTCATTTCCTTGCTCCACATATTGATACACAGAATCAATACTATGATGAATATTAGATAAAATTTCACTTATTTCTTCCACAGAATGTTTTGTATGATCTGCCAATTTACTTACTTCACCAGACACAACGGCAAACCCTTTTCCATGTTCCCCGGCTCGTGCAGCTTCAATTGCGGCATTTAACGCTAACAAATGAATTTGTTTGGCAATATCATTAATCGTATCCACGATTTCGCTCACATGTTCATTTTTCGCTCGTAGCTCCTTCATTTCTTCCAATGTTTGTCCTGTTGATTGACGTAGTTGCTTCATCTCTTCACTTACCTGCTGCATCTTAACTGTATTACTTTTATTAAGCTCTGCATTATTTTGAGTGTACCCATCCATTAAAGCGGAGCTCTCTGCCATTTCTTTAATATCCTGATCGATACGTTGAGTGAATTCGTTAATAGATATAATATGATTAGCTTGCTGCTCAACAGATACACTCATCTCTCCAAATGTCGTCGTTACTTCCTTGGAAATAGAACTAGCCGTATGAACCTGCTCCTTCTGGGAAGAACTGAAAACATTTAGCATTAGAATGGATGATTTCATTTTTTCAATTAATTGCTCTGCTAATTTCCTAGCATGAATAGCTTCATCTTCATTTTTCTTTACTTCACGCTGCAAGCGTTGTGTGAAATGAGCCGATGCGGATAGCGTTAACGTCGCAAAAAATAAATACAAATATAGGAATAATAGCGATTCATTGAGGAATAATCGTTGTTGGATAAACGGATCTAAGTATATATACGTGGTAACTGCTCCCCCTAGAATACCCGTTAATAGTAGTGGACGGTAGTCAGCATAAAGCGATATGACACCCTAATTGACATAAATCAGAAAATAAGTGCTAATAGTCGGCTCAGGATCAGATATAATTAATACTGCTGCTATAGCATTTAATCCAAATGGCAAAACA
>DXHF01000491.1 GCA_019113605.1 Candidatus Paenibacillus intestinavium | reverse complement strand
TGATATCTTGCAAAAGAAATAAGCCATTTCCTTTACGATCTTCCGTTACATAGGCAATACCCGCTTTTATTGCGTCCTGTGGATGCTTGAATTGACATGATTTACCATTCATTAGAAGTTCACCTAGCAATTTATATGATTTCGGATTTCCAAAAATACTTTGCGCTAATTCTGTACGCCCAGACCCCATCAATCCTGCAATGCCCACAATTTCGCCTTTCCGTACATAGATGTTGGCGTCTTTTACAACATTTCGACCTAGCGTAGCATCATATGCTGACCAATTTTTCACTTCTAATATGGTTTCACAAATATTTTTATGTTCACGCTTTGGAAAGATATCATCAATCTCTCGTCCAACCATATTTTTAATAATAACTTCTTCGGTAATTTCATTTTTTGTCGCGTCCAAAGTACAAATGGTTTGTCCGTCACGTAGAATCGTTGCTTTGTCAGCAATCGCAATAACTTCCTTTAATTTATGAGAGATCATAATACAAGTAATTCCTTGCGTTTTAAGCTCTTTCAGTAACATCAACAAATTTTCACTGTCATCTTCATTAAGTGCGGCTGTAGGTTCATCCAAAATAAGCAGCTTCACTTCCTTACTTAATGACTTTGCAATTTCCACCAGTTGTTGTTTACCAACTCCAAGATCTTTGACAAGCATGGCAGGATTGACCGTTAATTTTACATTGTTAAGCATTTGATTCGCTTGTACAATCGTTTTGTTCCAATCAACCCCGAATCGGCCCTTTACTTCGTTCCCTGCATAAATATTTTCATAGACAGTTAGATCAGGAAAAAGCGCTAATTCTTGATAAATAATAGAAATCCCAATCTTTACACTATCCTTAATTTTCTGAAATTGTTGTACTCGCCCCTGATACACAATATCGCCAGAGTATGTTCCATGCGGATAAACTCCACTAAGCACTTTCATAAGTGTAGATTTTCCCGCTCCATTCTCACCTATTAAGCAATGTATTTCACCTTCTTCAACCTTAAAGTTCACATTACTCAATGCTTTAACACCAGTAAAATGTTTTGAAATATTATTCATCTCTAATATATATTTGCCCATAATATTCAGCACTCCTTAACGTTACTGCACGCTAGAAAAACGGAATAGCGATATACTTTTTTATCACTATTCCGCTGTAGCTATAAGTTCTGGACTTTTTTATAGCCCGGTGAATTCTTTAGCTTCATAGTAGCCCGAATCAACCATAGCTTCTTTTACATTTGTTTTATCTACACTAATAACATCTGTTTGTTTTGCTTTAACATCAACTTCTCCATTATTGTACGTACCTGTTGTAGCTGGAGTTTTACCATCAAGAATACCAACTGCCATATCCATAGCGTCTTTCACAAGGACACGTACATCTTTCAATACAGTCATCGATTGCTTACCATCAATAATGTATTGAATAGTTGCTTTTTCAGCATCTTGACCAGAGATTACGTAACTAGTAATGTCACCATCTGTTGCAAACACATCGGCAATAGAACGAGAAGTGCCGTCGTTAGGACCAAGAATAGCTACATCGCCTTTTCCATCAGCTGCAGCAGCTGTTAGATGCGTTTGTGCTTTGTTTTTTGCTTCGTTTGGATCCCAGTTCGTTGTTACTTGACCAATAATTTTACTCATTTGTTCACGATCAAGTGTAGCAACGTCTTGAAGTGCAATAGCTTCGCTAGAGTTAGCAACTTTGAATGTCCCATCTGCAATTTTAGGTTGTAGCACTTCCCATGCTCCTTGGAAAAATAAGAATGCGTTATTGTCAGTAGCCGCACCGGCATATAAATATAGCGGTTGACCGTTACCTTTGGCATGATCTACTAAGTATTGTGCTTGTGCTTTACCTACGTTCACGCTATCAAATGTTACATAGTAGTCAACTGCATCTGTTTTTGTAATTAGACGGTCGTATGAAATAACTTTAATGCCAGCTTTCTTAGCTGCTTCCACTGCTGCTGCTGCTGCATCACCATCAAACGGACAAATAATTAGTACTTTAATTCCTTTTGCAATTAAAGCATCAACATTTTCTTTTTCTTTTGCAGAAGAACCTTGGCTAAATAAAATCTCCGTATTGTACTTAGAGTCTTCAAGCGCTGCCTTGAAACGCTCTTCATCCTGTATCCATCTTGTTTCATCTTTTGTTGGTAGAACAATGCCAATTTCAATCTTTTTGCTACTCCCACATGCTGCAAGCATTGTTGCAAACATCATAACTACTAGAAGTAAAGTAACCAACTTGAACTCTTTCTTCATTACGTAACCCTCTCCTTAATGAATAATGAATGGTCTTAATTAAATATAACGATTCAAAAATATTGTCCACATTATAAAATACTCAATTATTTTTCGAATATACTACTATTGTTATTTTTATTTGTTGGAATTGTAGGGCCGCAAACTCGTGACTTCAGTCGTGAGTAAGGCGATACATATATTAAGAAAGGAACATACTTAATATCTATACAACATTGAATTATTTACAATGCATATGTTAAATTATGTATAGGAGATAAATGATGGAATCCATCGTATTTCGTTTCGTCAGTAAGTGAGATATCTAGAGAAATCATTCAAATTTACATCCATACTCAGAAAGAGAGGTGAGCATTTTGCAAAAGGCTTATAAATTCAGATTATATCCAAACAAAGAGCAGCAAATTCAACTCAACAAGACATTTGGTTGTACTAGATTTGTTTATAATCATTTCTTAGATAAGCGGATCAAAGCCTATGAAGAAAGCCAAGAAACTCTGACCTATGCGAAATGCTCCTCTCTCTTAACGGGTCTAAAGAAAGAATTAGAATGGTTACATGATTGTGATAAATTCTCATTACAAAATGCATTGAAGGATTTAGACAAAGCGTATCAAAAATTCTTCAAAGAGAAGACGGGATACCCTACATTTAAAAGCAAGCATAACAACAGACAATCTTATCGCACGAATGTTACGAATAACAATATTGAGATGAAAGATCATAAAATCAAACTTCCAAAGTTAAAATGGATCAAATTTGCCAAAAGCAGAGAGATTGACGGAAGAATACTGAATGTTACGATTTCTAAAAATCCAAGTGGCAAGTATTTTATTAGTGTTTGTTTTGAAACAGAAGTCTATCGTCCTGAGCTTCCAACAGATCAGTCTATTGGAATCGATATGGGATTATCTCATTTCATGATTGGCTCAAACGGAAACAAAATAGATAACCCTAAATATTATCGTAAATATGAGGAGAAGCTTGCCAAACTCCAGCGTTCATTATCGCGCAAGAAAAAAGGTAGTAACAATAGGAATAAAGCAAGAGTAAAAGTTGCAAGACTACATGAGAAAATAACACATACGAGATCAGATTTTCTTCATAAGCTTTCTACAAAGTTAATTCGTGAAAACCAAACGATTGCTTTGGAAAGTTTGCGCGTAGAAAAAATGATTAAAAATAGAAAACTATCCAAGTCAATTGCAGACGCCTCTTGGCGTCAATTTACTACGATGTTAACCTATAAAGCAGGTTGGTATGGCAGAGGGCTAAAAATGGTAGACCAATGGTTTCCTAGTAGTAAGTTGTGTTCAAGTTGTGGATATAAAAATGAAGAAATGAGATTGAACGTTAGAGAATGGACATGCGAAAGCTGTGGTGAAGTCCATGATCGAGATATCAATGCTGCCATTAATATATTGCAAAATGCATTGTAAGAGATGAGCAGGTATGGATAACTGTAGGAACTACAGGGATAGCTTGGTCATTTAGATGGCTAATAAAAGCATCTACAACCCAAGAATCTCGTGACTTTAGTCATGAGAGGTTCAAATAATACAATAGAAATGTAATATGAACAAAACGAACAGCTGTCTTTCATTTTACTCTTGTTAAGAGGGATTCACAATATTAGTAGAGATAAGGAGCAATGTTATGAGTATACAAAAGTTAAAGTGGGGAATTCTTGGTTGCGCCTCCATTGCGAAACGGTCTGTCATTCCAGGAATTCGATTGTCTGAGCATAATGAAGTTAAGGCTATTGCAAGTCGTTCATTGGAAACTGCACAAGCTACAGCTGCAGAACTACAAATTCCTGTTGCGTATGGTAGTTATGAAGAAATGCTGGATGATTCTGATCTAGATGTTATATATATTCCACTACCGAACCATCTGCATAAAGAATGGAGTATTAGGGCTGCAAGAGCTGGTAAGCACGTACTATGTGAGAAGCCAATTGCACTGAATAGTGTTGAAGCTGCAGAAATGGCACAAGTTGCTCGAAAAGAGAATGTTATTATGGCAGAAGCTTTCATGTATCGCTATCATCCACGCTATAAGCTGATTAAACAAATGATTGCTGATGGTGAAATAGGAGAAATTCGTCATATTCGTGGTGGATTCACATTTAATAATGGAGCAAGTAATGATAATGTCCGTTATGTTAAGGAATGGGGCGGAGGCTCACTGTATGATGTTGGCTGTTATCCAATAAGCGCGGCACGATATATTCTTGAGCGTGAGCCGATTGCTACAACAGTGCAAGCGATGTTCTCCGAAAAGCATGGTGGTGTTGATATGATGGCATCGGGACTATTAGAGTTTAGCGATGATGTTGCACTTGCATTCGATTGTGGAATGTGGGCTGCACCAAGAAGTCCGCTTGAAATCATTGGAACAGATGGTATTATCGAGCTCCCTAATGCATTCCTATCACATACAGAAGAAGGTTCATATTTCTATGTTCGTAAAGGTGATGACGTGAAGGAGATTAAGACACCATATTATAATAGCTATGCACTGCAAGCAGATGCAATGGCTAGAACGATCCGTGGAGAAGAGGTACAGCAATTTCCGTTAGAAGATGCTGTAGCGAATATGAAAGTACTTGAAGCATGTCTTCAAGCAGCTGAGACAGGAACTAGAATTGTTATGAACTAAAATTATACATTGTGATCTAGAAACTATAAAACGAGCCGTATAAGATCGAGTAGTGATCTTATACGGCTCGTTTCGTCTAGTAGTGTATTTCTTCGTTATTAAAGTCTGTTTTATGAACTACATCTATTAAGATTTGAAGAGTGTAGCTAACGAACCACCCTCAGAAATAATCTTAATTGCAGAAGAAATCAGTGGAGCGACAGACAATGTAACAAATTTGTCGGGTATATTGTCGTCTAACAAAATAGTATCCGTAATGATAATTTCTTCAATATTAGGATGATCTAGTTTTTGCACTGCATTTTCAGAGAATAAACCATGCGTAGCACAAATATAGGCATCGTAAGCACCTTTCTTTTTCAATGCTTCAACGACGTTTACAATCGTACTACCAGTATCGATCAAGTCCTCAATAATGATTGGAGTCATCCCTTCAACCTCACCGATAATATGAGTAATTTCGGATTTATTGTGGGCAGGACGGTTTTTGATCATAATCGCAAACGGACAATCGATAAGACCAGCTAGTTTTTCTGCAACTGTAGCGCGCCCAGCATCTGGTGATACAACTACTGGGTTCACGATTTGTTTCTCGCGAATGTATTTAATAATAATATCCAGTGCTGTAAGGTGATCAACAGTAATATCGAAGAAACCTTGAATCGGGTCAGCATGCAGATCAACAGTAATGATACGATTTGCACCAACGGTAGTAATTATGTCAGCAACCATTTTCGCAGAAATAGGCTCACGCGGACGACTTTTACGTTCTTGACGGGCGTATCCGTAGTAAGGCATAACGATATTGATTGAATTTGCAGAAGCACGCTTTGCAGCATCAATCATAACTAGTAGTTCTACAAGATATTCGTTGACCGGATGAGACATTGCTTGTACAAGAAATACATCATGGTTACGAAGCGATTCTTCATAAGATACATGAATTTCTCCACTTTGTAGACGCGAGATTGTTGCTTGTCCAAGTGGGGCTTGTAATTGATCACAAATCGCTTGCGCGAGTGGACGGTTAGATGAACCGGAAAAAATTTTAATTTGAGCCATAATATCCTCCAAAATATGTGTGTCACGTAGCAGTTATAATTAGCAACCTTATCATATCAAAATAATGAGGTATTCACAAATGAAACCCGCTATTCGTTGACAAAGAAAATAGTCATGAAGAAATAACTCTTCATGACTAAGCTGCTATACTACTTTAAGTTAACAATATCAACGACTGGATCTGTATCTAATTCGTAGTCGATGCCTTCAACTCCGAAACCGAATAGTCCGAAGAATTCATCGCGGTATCCTTTAAGATCAGTTAGATCATATACGTTTTCAGTTGTTAATGCTTCCCAGATTTTCGAAACTTCAGCTTGAAGCTCTGGTTCCATCTCAAGATCATCGATACGAATTTGACCGTCTTCATCAACTGGAGTAACACCGTCAATGTAAAGTCTTTCATTGAACAAACGATAGATTTGCTCGATACAGCCTTCATGTGTACCTTGCTCTTTCATTAATTTGTAAAGAGCAGATATGTACAATGGAACAACGGGAATCGCCGAGCTTGATTGTGTTACAAGTGCTTTATTAACAGAAATAAATGCACGACCACCAGTTGATTTCAATTGATCATTCAAGTTATGAGCTGTTTCAAGAAGATGATTCTTCGCAGCTCCAATTGTGCCTTCACGATAAACCGCATGTGTAATAGAAGGGCCGATATAATTATAAGCAACAGTTGTTGCATCAGCAGTAAGTACATCAGCAGCTTGCAATGCGTCGATCCACATTTGCCAATCCTCGCCACCCATTACTGCAATTGTTTGACGCAATTCATCTTCAGTTGCAGGTTCGATAGCTACTTCTGAAACCTCGCCTGTATGGAAGTTCACTGTTTTGTTTGTATATACTCCACCAAGTGGCTTAATGACAGAGGAGAAGACTTCTCCTGTATCTGGATGCACGCGACGTGGAGATGCTACGCTGTAGATAACAAGATCAATTTTACCTAGTTCTGTCTTAATTAAGTCAATTGTTTGTGCTTTAATCTCGTTAGAGAAAGCATCACCGACAATGCTATAAGATTTTAATCCTGCTTCGGCAGCAGCAGTTTCGAAGGCAGCAGAGTTGTACCAGCCCGCGGAAGCAGTACGAGCACCTTCAGCAGCTTTATCAAAATATACACCTATTGTATTTGCATTTGCGCCAAATGCTGAAACGATACGAGAAGCTAGACCGTAGCCTGTAGAAGCTCCAACTACTAGCACATTTTTCGGACCATTAAGCTGTGTTTGTTGTTTTACATAATTAATTTGTTCTTGAACTTGGCCAGCACAACCTTGTGGATGAGCTGT
>DXHF01000047.1 GCA_019113605.1 Candidatus Paenibacillus intestinavium | reverse complement strand
AATATGCTTCGCTTCCGATGAACGCCATATTCGACGTCGAGTAACCTTTGAAGCATCCACATCATCCTAATAACCGAAAATGGGCAGAAAAAAACCTGCGGCATATCCGCAGGCTCTAATAATATATTATTAAAAAGGGGGTCGAGATTTATTATAGGTTAATGATGTTAAAGGAACATTATCATTATATTACAAGTTGATTACAAAAAAGAAAGCGTTTCATTCCACTGCTTCCAATCGAAGTTCAAAATGATCGCTTGTCAGCACCAAGAAGATACCATGAAGCTAGAGAAGTGAGTATCGCAACGTACGTTATTAGTTACAATGTTTTCTTAGAAAACATGCATCGAAAGCATACGACGGAGCGAACGATGAATGGCAGCTTCGACGTCGAATAACCATCGTAGCTATACATCGTGATCACAAGCAATCATTTTGAACATCATCTCTCTTCCGTATCAACAATAATTGTAATCGGCCCATCATTTACCAGACTTACATCCATTTCTGCGCCAAATTGACCTGTTTCAACACGAAGCCCTTTTGCACGTAGCAAATCATTGAACATATGATACATTGGCTCTGCATGCTCTGGCCTTGCTGCCTTCATAAAACTAGGGCGCCGGCCTTTGCGACAATCTCCAAATAGCGTAAATTGTGAGACAGATAATATGCTCCCGCCAGTCTCCGCAATATCTAAGTTCATCTTACCAGATTCATCTTCAAATATTCGTAGTCCTGCTAGCTTGTCCGCCATCCACTTAAGTTCTAGCTCTGTATCATCATGGGTAATACCAACAAGTAGAACTAGCCCTTTATCAATCGCACCGACTTGCTCCCCAGCTATCGTAACATTAGCTGATTTACTGCGCTGTACAACAACTCTCACTTGCGCTGCCGCCTTTCTCAAGTAACGCTCCATCTTATTGGCTTGCAAAAGCCCTCTTATCGAACATACCTTTATTGCATAATCCGTTGCACGGAATAAATATCTTGAATTTTTTTAATCTTCTCGACGACATTTGTCAGATGCTCTGTATGACTAATCAGAACCGTCATATGAATAATCGCTACCTTATCTTTCCCTGTTCGTCCAGATACCGCACTAATATTAGTTTTCGCCTCGGATACAGCTTGAAGCACTTCATTCAATAATCCACGGCGATCACTACCTGTAATTTCGATATCTACACTATAGTTGGCATTAGCCGAAGCTACCCATTCTACTTCAATGACACGATCTGCTTCTTCATTATCTGTACCAAATGGAATGTTCAAACAATCCATGCGATGCACAGAAACACCTCTACCTCGTGTAATATAACCGATAATAAGGTCACCTGGAACAGGATTGCAGCATCTTGCAAAGCGAACTAGCAAATTATCTACGCCTTTAACTCTAACACCATTATTGTTATTTTTAACGCGTTTGCTAGCTGCATTACCTTTAATTTCAGTAATTTCCTTCGTCAGCTCGATTTGATTCGCTTCTTCTTGTTCACGACGCAGTTTTTCAGTAAGCTTCGTTACGATTTGTGCTGCAGTTATGCCCCCAAATCCAATTCCAGCCATCATATCTTCAATATCATTAAATGAGAATTTGGTCGCCGCTTCCTGCAACTTATCATCGGTCATCCATAGATGTGGCTCAAGACCAAGACGTTTCAGCTCTCGTTCAATTAAATCGCGACCCTTCGCGACATTTTCCTCACGCTTCTCCTTCTTGAACCATTGCTTAATTTTACTTCTTGCATGTGAAGATTGAGCAATTTTCAACCAATCGGAGCTAGGTCCATAGGAATGCTTACTCGTCAATATTTCAACGATATCGCCTGTTTTTAATTTATGATCAAGTGGTACTATTCTACCATTTACTTTAGCACCAATCGTACGATTACCAACCTCAGTATGAATGCGGAACGCAAAATCTAAAGGTACAGATCCTGCTGGCAGCTCGATAACTTCACCATTTGGCGTAAACACAAATACAAGATCAGAGAAGAAGTCCATTTTCAGTGATTCCATAAACTCTGCCGCATCTTGTGTTTCATTCTGTAATTCAAGAATTTCGCGGAACCATGTCATCTTATCGCCAAACGAACCATCAGGAACGACATTGCCTTCCTTATATGCCCAGTGCGCAGCAATACCATACTCAGAAGTAAGATGCATATCCCAAGTACGAATTTGCACTTCGGTTGGTTCACCATTCGGACCAATAACCGTCGTATGTAGCGATTGGTACATATTCGCCTTAGGCATCGCAATATAGTCTTTGAAACGACCAGGCATCGGTTTCCAAAGCGTATGAATAATACCTAACGTAGCGTAACAATCTTTAATATTCTCAACGATGACTCGTATAGCAAATAAATCATAAATCTCGCTAAATTGTTTATTGCGCGTCGTCATTTTTTGATAAATGCTATACAAATGCTTCGGACGCCCAGATATATCGCCTTCGATACCCATCTCAGCCAGCTTTTCACGAATGCGACTAACGACATCTTCAATAAACGCTTCACGTTCAACGCGTTTTTTCTTCATCAAATTTGCAATACGATAATATTGCTGAGAATTCAAATAACGTAGTGCAATATCTTCCATTTCCCATTTAATCGCAGAAATACCAAGACGATGAGCAATTGGACAGAAAATCTCAAGTGTTTCATAGGCAATTCTACGCTGTGATTCCTCGGATTGATATTTCAACGTACGCATATTATGCAAACGATCAGCTAATTTAATAAGAATGACTCGAATGTCTTGCGCCATCGCAACAAACATTTTTCGGTAATTTTCATTTTGCTGTTCCTCGCGTGATTGAAATCTTATTTTTTCTAATTTCGTCAAACCATCTACAAGCATCGCGCAAGTTTCGCCAAATTTCTCGCGAACCGTCTCAAGATCGACCGTTGTATCTTCAACGACATCATGAAGCAGAGCCGTCACAACGGACAGCACGTCCATACCCATATCTAAGACGATATCGGCAACCGTTAATGGATGCAATATATAGGCCTCACCTGATTTACGTACTTGCCCTTTATGGGCTTGATCTGCAAAATCATAGGCCTCCCTAATCAGCTTGAGATCTTGCTCTTTCATATTGACTGATGCTTTCTCAATTAATTGCTCTATGCCCATGATAAGATCCCTTCCCAAGCTAGTCCAACTAAAGTCCGAGCTACTTTTTTTCTATTTCTAATTATTATGCCTGTTTTATACCTATTACGTCAATGTACCGTTACAAAAAGAGACCGCTACCTTATGCAAGATCAACATAATCGCTCTGCATGGGTAGTCGGCCTATCGCCAAATGTTAACTATTTTTATTAATAAGTCATTAAGGTTTGAACCTCAACGCCTCCCATTTTGTTTCTTCCTTCAAGATATGAAAGCTCGATCCAAAATGCTGCTCCAACTACCTCGCCACCGCACTGTCTAATTAGATCAATAACCGTCGCAATCGTGCCGCCCGTCGCTAACAAATCATCAGCTATAAGCACACGTTGTCCTGGCACAATCGCATCCTTGTGCATAGCTAGCTGGTCAGTGCCATACTCTAGTGAATAACTGGCACTAATCGTTTCACCAGGTAATTTACCACTTTTACGAATCGGCACAAAACCTACGCCAAGCTCAAGTGCAAGTGGAGCGCCGACAACAAAACCACGTGCTTCAGGTCCAGCAATAACATCGATGTTCAGATGCTCTACTAATTTCCGAAGCTCAACGATTGAAGCTTTATAAGCCGCTCCATCTTTCAGCAACGTTGTAATATCTTTGAATCGAATTCCTGGTTTTGGATAATCTTCAATGACACGAATATAATCCTTAAAGTTAATTGTTGAATTTGACACCATTCGTCAACCCTTTCTGTGACTGCCTAAACTTGTATTCATTGTGCTTCAAAATGTAACTTAGCGTTATTATAACGAGATGAGCTCGCTAAATCTTTTTTCTGTGGAGAAGCTAACGCTTCAATCTGATGAGCATGGTTAATAATAAATCCAAGCTCCTCAAACACTGTTACGATCAATTCAATTTCAACGTTTTGTAACCCACTTAACATACTAAGCTTTTCGTATAAACCTCGTTTGGGTGCGATCCCTTGCTTACGAATATACTGATAAATGATACCAAATTGTTCTCGTGTTGGGAATACTTTTATCACTTCTTTTGGTACATGTATATCTTGTAATTGTAGCTGTGGCTTCTTGATTGAGTTCCATTCATTAATAGAAAGTTCGCCAACGACTTCAAGCGACTCAGCAACGATTAATTGCTTCGCATAATCCCCCATACCAAATCCAATAACATCGAGCGTCAGTTGTTGATCTTTGAGCAGCAGCTTAAGATGCTTACCTTCTTTGCCAATCGCTCTACGTTCAGCAAGACTAGTATGCTTGACGAGTATACGTGGAGATGGATTACTCATGCCAAACGGTTCTAACAAAGATAATTGCTTAATCGTGTCGAGTGTAATATCTTGCAAATCACAGGAAAGATCAATTTTCAGCTTCGGTATCCAGTCCTCTTCCGTTAACCATCGTACCGCTAAAGAGTCAAGCTCTGATTCCAATTGAGGTAAATTCTCAATGCGTACCGTCATTCCCGCTGCGGCCTGATGACCACCGTAATGCTCGAGCATCGAATCGCACTCGGTTAATGCAGCATGGAGATCATAACCTTCAATCGATCTAGCTGAACCTTTTGCTGTTCCTTTCTCAGCATCAATTCCAAACACAATAACAGGCTTATAGTAGCGTTCTAACATTTTCGAAGCAACGATGCCTATAACACCAACATTCCATCCCTCTTGCGCGAGTACAATAACATTAGGCGCTGATTGACCTGCTTGCCCCGCTGCTTGAAGCTTGCCCTGCCACTGTGCTTCCGCTTCTTGAACCATCGTTTCAACAATCAATTGACGTTCCTTATTCAAATAATCCAGTTCGGTCGCCAACTGAATCGCTTCCTGCTGACTAGATGAAATAATCAATTCCACAGCTTGCTTCGCATGTTTCAGTCTGCCCGCTGCATTAATTTTTGGAGCAATTCCAAAGCCAATATTCGCAGCGCTCAGTTCACTGATATTAATACCACAAACTTCAGCGAGAGCACTAAAACCAATCTGCTCGCCTTTTCGCAGTTCCGCTAGCCCATAACTTACAATAATACGATTCTCGTCTTCTAGAGGCATAAGGTCAGCAATAGTGCCAAGAGCCACGATACCAGACCATTGCATTGGTGCACCCTTTAATAACGCCGTTGCCAGCTTGAACGCTACACCAACACCTGCTAATCCTTTGAATGGATAAGGGCAATGCAACTGCTTCGGATTCACAACTGCCGCTGCTTGAGGCAACTGTTCTGGCGGTTCATGATGGTCTGTAATAACAACGTCGATACCTAGTTGTTTAGCGTATTCTACCTCTTCATAAGCACTAATACCGGTATCTACAGTTACTATAAGTGCGACACCTGCTTGATGAGCTTTATCAATTGCCCCTTTATTCAATCCATAACCTTCCAACATACGGTGTGGAATATAGTAGTCAAATTGTAATTCTAGCTCAGCAAATGTAAAAAAGAGTAATGATGTACTCGATACACCATCCGCGTCGTAATCTCCATAAATCCAAACCTTTTCTCCTTGTTCCTTCGCAAGCAATATCCGCTGGACAGCTTCATTCATCCCTGCTAGCAAGTAAGGATCATGCATTTGGGCAGGTGTCCCATATAAAAATGCCTCTATAGAGTCAACGTTAGTATACCCACGCTGAATTAATAATTTAGTTACAAGAGTGGGAATAGTTAGTTGCTTACTTAATTGTGTCGCAAGTTTTTCATCCTCTTGAGAC
>DXHF01000490.1 GCA_019113605.1 Candidatus Paenibacillus intestinavium | reverse complement strand
AGTAATGCCTTTAAAAGAGGATATCTATTCTTACATTTGTGTAGATACAAGGCTTATGCAATTAGCTGCTGTACATTCTGAGATATTCACATTAGGAGAAGCTTTAACATATTATCGTAAACATGATGTTAATGACTCTAAAAAATATGGTGACATCAATATCTACCGTCAATTTACTAGTGAATTATATGATTTTTTTAATTCAATTTCTGTAACTCATGGATATGAGGCAATAAGGTACTCTCATACTAACTTTCTAGAAAATACATTATTCTTTAATGATATTAACATAGATAAGTGCAATCGATTTATTTCGAATAACGAGTATTGGATATGGGGAGCAGGAGAAGCGGGACAAAGCATATATCATGCATTAAGGAAGAAAAAAGGAGAACTTATGGGATTTATTGACAGTGACCCCAGAAAGCATGGACACATGATAATGGAACGGAAAATATATGCTCCTGACAATATAGGCTATAACGAAAACATTAAAATTATTGTTTCACCTTATCATGCTTATGATGCGATTAAAAATAATTTACTATTGAAAAATATGAATGAAGGATTTCAATTTATTGATCCATATATAAGAAAAGATTAGGTGGTCATAATGAATATTTCAGCAGTTATACCAGCGTACAACGCTGAACATTATATTGAAAAAGCAGTTCTTAGTATTGTTCGTCAAACGGAGCCTGTTCATGAAATTATTATTGTCGATGACGGTAGTACGGATCAGACTGTTAATATAGTGAATAAGTTACAAGAAAAATATAACTATATAAAGTTATACCAGCAAACAAATGCGGGTGCATCGGCAGCACGAAACAATGGTATCTCAAAAGCTATTGGTGAGTGGGTGTTATTACTCGATGCTGACGATGAATGCAATGTTACCCTTATAGAACAATATAAAGAGAAGATCAATGGTGGTAAGTATGCTGCTATTTATAGTGGATTTATTCAAATTGATGAAGCAGGGCACAAGATATCAGATGCAATTAGTGGGCGTGAGTTGTTAGGGCAAACAGGGTTTTGTCAGATGTTTCTACGTAACCCGATCATATCTCCTTCGGCGAGCATTATTTTGAAATCTGCATTTTATCAGCTTGATGGATTTGACACTACTATTAAGTATGTGGAAGATGTAGATTTCTGGTTGAGAATATTACTAAGCGGGATGAATATAGGATATGTATCGCAGCCGCTATCATACATTCGGAGACATACGAACAATACGACAGCTAATATAGAATCGACAAGACAAGGTGAGCGAAGATTACTAGATAAGTTTGGTCTCCCATTACTCCAAAAGATAATCTATGAAAGAGATAATACTATCGAGAATAACCATCTCGATTATATCGATTTTTTAATACGATATGAAAAGTGGCAGGAAGCTCAGCGATTGTTGGATACAGTGAAAATTGAAAAAACGGACAATAAATATCAATCTTATATCTTTACTACAGCACTTGTAGCATTACATTTTGAGAATTTCTCCGTTGCTGAAGAACTTTATTCGCAAATGATTAAGCAAAATGAAACACATGGAGCGGCACTTAATAATATCGGAGTATTATTTGCAATGAATGGTCAGTTGACAGAAGCGAGAAATGTAATGCAGCAAGCATTTCAATATTACCCGGAATATTTGGATGCCAAGCATAATATTGAGCAGCTAGCTGTAGAAAATCCTATATATCGTTTCACAAAACGAGAGTTAAGAAAAAACCTGTTAAGATATTCTTAACATAGGAGAAAACTATGAAAATTATATTATTATCCGGCGGTTCGGGCATGCGCTTATGGCCACTCTCCAATGAAGCTCGTGCGAAACAGTTTCTAAGGGTACTGCGTAATGAGATTTCAGGCGAGCTGGAATCGATGCTGGAGCGTGTCTATCGACAGTTATTGCAGGTCGTTAATGCAGACGATATTATTATTGTATCGAATAAAATACAGGTTGATATGATTCACAATCAGCTAGGAAATGTTCCGATAGTAGTTGAGCCTGAACGTCGTGATACTTTTCCTGCTATTGCTTTAGCGACGACGTATTTGTATTCGGAATTAGGAATAGCAGAAGAAGAAATTGTTGGAGTAGTTTCTGTGGATGCTTTTGTTGATGTCGTGTTTTATCAAAAAGTTAAAGAATTAGAGCAGCTTGTGCAATCTACCAATGCTGAGCTAGGTCTTATTGGGGTGAACCCGACTTATCCTTCTTCAAAGTATGGATATTTAATTCCGAAAGTAATGCATCACTATATGGAAGTGGGGCATTTCAAAGAAAAGCCGTCAGAGGAAGAAGCAGAGCACCTCATCAATAATGGTGCATATTGGAATAGTGGTGTTTTTTCATTTCGCTTACAGCTAATCTTACAGAAACTGAAGAAATTGGCTTTGCCATTAAGCTACAATGGGTTAATGGAGCAATTTTCAAAGCTATCGAAAAATAGCTTTGATTATGAAGTTGTAGAAGATCTTCATGCCATAGTAGCACTTACTTATGATGGGTATTGGAAGGATCTTGGCACGTGGAATACGTTGACGGAAGAAATGTCACAGAACGTAATTGGTAATGGCGCTGTTAGTGAAGAATGCGAGAATACGCATATCGTAAACGAGCTTGATTTACCTGTTAAAGTTTTGGGGATTTCTAATGCAGTTGTAGCTGTTAGTGCCGATGGTATTCTAGTGACGGATAAGCCTTCTAGTTCTCGAATGAAAGATATGCTGCATGAAGGACTTTTCTCAAGACCAATGTATGTAGAACATAGTTGGGGTTCATATCGCGTATTAGATTTTTCCAATGGGAAAGATGGAGAAGTATTGACCAAAAGAATTCATGTGAAATCTGGTAAAAACTCGGGCTATCACTATCATCGGCTCCGTTCTGAGGTCTGGACAATTATTTCTGGTAAAGCGCTCTTTGTTCAAGATGATGTTGTTCATAAAGTGTTACCAGGAGTGGTGCTGCAAATACCTGTAGGCTCTAAACATTGTCTATATGCCGAAGAAGATACAGAGCTGATCGAGGTGCAAATAGGATCATTAGTTGCGGATGATGACGTTGTTCGAGAAATATTCGATTGGAACAGGATTCATCTAAGTAATCATTAATGATTCAATCGTGAATCCTCACAGCGTTTCTTTAAAAGAAACGGTATTATACGCTATAGCGGAATAAATATAGTAAATAAATCTATCCTTGAAGGTGTTGAATGGTACCCAATGCTAACAAATAAAAATATTTTCATTACAGGCTCTACACGCGGTATTGGTCGAGCAACAGCAATCGTATGTGCAGCGCATGGTGCGAACTTGATTTTGCATGGTCGAGATATGGCGGGGCTAGATAATTTAAGAGAAGAAATTATTAGTCAATACGGAGTTACTGTTTATATTTTAGCTTATGATGTGCGAGATACAAGTGAGATCAAAAATGCATTTGTGTGGATCAAGAAAAATGTTGGTCAACTCGATGTACTTGTTAACAACGCTGGTGTATTAGAGGCAGCTCTGCTTGGAATGGTCCATGAGCAACAAATGTCCAATACATTTGCCATTAACATCGAGGCAGTTATTTACCATATGCAATTTGCTTCTAGATTAATGACGCGGCAAAAGCAAGGTTCAATCATTAATATGAGTTCCATTATTGGCAGATCAGGTGATATTGGTCAAGTCGTGTATGGTTCAAGTAAAGCAGCTGTTATTGGAGCAACATATTCAGCGGCCAAGGAGCTAGGGTCACATAATATTCGTGTTAATGTGGTAGCTCCAGGCTTTATTGATACCGATATGACGAAGGAGCTATCAGAAGAAAAGTATGCACAGCGCTTAAGTGGGATTACTATGAATCGTTTTGGTAAGCCTGAAGAAGTGGCAAATACGATTCTTTTCTTAGCGTCAGATCTTTCATCATACGTCACAGGTCAAGTGATTGGCGTTGACGGTGGAATTGTGATGTAATCGCAAGCTTTCGAAAGCGGTGGTGTAATAATGTTAACTTTCCGAAAAATAACGGAAGATGATTTGGAACTAATATTGGAATGGCGGACAAGTGAGCACGTTACAAAGTATATGTATACCGATATTGATAAAAATATAGATAACCAACGAAGATGGTTTGATAGGATCTCTAATGATAGTACGCAATGCTATTGGATGATTCATCATAAATAAAATCCGATTGGTATTATTTCAATGAGTAATATTGATCTTCGAAATAAGAAAGCGGATCTTGGTTTTTATATTGGAGATTTGAATTATTCAATTATTGCTGGACGGATACATCCATACCTATATAATTTCGCATTTTTTGAATTAGGCTTAAATAAGCTTTGCGCTGAAGTTATGTCTGGTAACGAGGGTATTATGAAGATGCATCTTTATTATGGTTTTTCGCATGCGGCAACGTTCAAGGAGCATATTTATAAAGATGGTAAATATCATGATGTCGAGTACTTTGAACTGCTTTCCTCAACATGGAAAGAACAGTGTATAAAGTTTCATAAGCATAAATCCGAATTTATATTATAATAGGTTGTAAGGTGGGATAGATATGAATGAAGAGAAGTTACGTATGATTTTCGCAGAGGCATTAGCAATTGAGCTTGACCAAGTAACGGACGAGTTATCTTATAACTCCATTCCGCAATGGGATTCCCTTGCCCATATGGCATTAATCTCGGAGATTGATGATCAGTTTGATACGATGCTAGATACGGACGATGTACTAGATATGAACACATTTGCCAAGGCTAAGGAAATATTAGCAAAATATGATGTGCAATTCTAATGAAGGGGTGTGGTATTGATACCATGCCCTTTCTTATATATTGTTGAACGGAGGGTACCTATGTTTTTTGGAAACTTCAACTTCGATAATAAAGTAGCGATTATTACGAAGAATGCACAATACACATATGAGCAATTACAACAATTAACGAAGGAATACGTATTAGACTCCACGAAAAAAGAGCTAGTGCTATTGCTTTGTGAAAATAATATTGAGGTGATCTCCGCTTACATTGCTGCATTACAGGCTGGTCATGCTGTCATGTTGATGGGCGCGAACACCAACAAGCAATTACTAGATAGTATTGTTACAACCTATCAACCAAAATGGATTATCGGATCAATGTCATTTGTAGATTATGTTCAGGTGGGAAATATTCAAGAGCGGATGGGATCGGCATCGTATGTTATTCATCCCGATCTTGGGTTATTATTGAGCACATCTGGTACAACAGGAAGTCAAAAGTTTGTTCGCTTATCATATGCTAATCTGCAAGCAAACGCGGAATCGATTGCCCAATATTTGCAGATTGATCACAATGAGCGAGCAATATTGAATCTTCCATTATCATATTCATATGGACTGTCTATATTGAATAGTCATTTACAAGTGGGGGCAACTGTATTACTAACTGATGAAAGCGTCATGGCTAAGCCATTTTGGAAATTTATAGAAGAGTATCAAGCAACTTCCTTAGCTGGTTTACCCTTTACCTATCAGATGCTACGCCGAATTGGTTTCTTGAAAATGGAATTACCATATTTGAAGACGTTGACACAGGCGGGCGGACATTTGGACGAACGACTGGTTAAGCTGTTTGGAGAGTATGCGGAGCAGCATAATAAGAAGTTTTATATTATGTATGGCCAGACGGAGGCCGCTCCACGGATGTCGTATATTCCTGCTGATCAGTTATTAAGCAAAGCAGGCTCCATCGGCATTGCCATACCCGGAGGACAATTCGAGCTAGCTTCGGAAACGAATGAATTAATCTATAAGGGAGCTAACGTTATGCTCGGTTATGCTGAATCATTGGATGATTTGGCTAAAGGCGATGAGCAAAATGGGATATTATATACGGGAGATGTGGCTGAAGTAGATGCCGATGGTTACTATACGATTACAGGGCGGATGAAGCGGTTTGTGAAATTATTTGGTTTGCGTATTAATTTGGATGATGTAGAGCGCAAGCTGGTATCAATCGTAGAACAATCCGTCGCGTGTACTGGTAATGATGATAAATTACTAGTCGTAATTGAAGCTGAATCGGCTGTAGCTGATGTGAAGCAATGTTTGGAAGTTATGTACAAGCTGCATCATTCTGCTTATAAAATTATCTTTGTCGATGCTATTCCAAGAATGGAAAATGGAAAAATAGATTATAAACTATTGGGGGGTAAGTCTGGTGTATGATATGAATGATAAAAAAGTAATTGTTTTTGGAACAGGTAGTTATATGAAAAAAAACTTCCACATCCTTCGAGATTTTACACTCACTTGTTTTTGGGACAATAACGACCAATTAGTAGGGGGAACCGTATTATCATTACCTGTATATAAACCTACAGTGAAAAATAATAATGAATCGGTATTTATCGTTATAGCGAGTTCTTTTTATGATGAGATTCGTAATCAATTAGAAGGATTAGGATTCACTTACCAAGAAGACTTTTGTTATTTATATGATATAGCCAATTTTCTGAACATTTCAATCGTACCAAATGGTCATTATTATTCACCAATACCAAATGTGCAAGAATTATTTATTGAATCTCCCGATACTAGGTACCAACGTTCTATAGATCCTCTTGGTATAGATTTGAATTACCAATCCCAGCTAGATTACTTTAATTTATTTCTTCAAAATAATGAAGAATTTAATAGTACTCTATTCAATAGATTTAGTTTAAGTAATGGTTTTTTTGAATACGCTGATGCATTAAGCTTATATACAATTTATAAAGAAAAGAGACCTAAGCAAGTTATTGAAGTCGGTTCGGGTTATTCGTCAGCACTATTTCTTGATTGTAATAACTTCTTGCAAACGAATACGGCATTCACTTTTATTGAACCTTATCCAGAGAGATTATACTCTATTCTGAACGAAGAGAATCTTCATTCAACAACTATTTATGAAAATAAAGTACAAGCAATACATCCTTCAGTATTCGAAGAGTTGAACGAGAATGATATTCTATTCATTGATAGTTCACATGTAAGCAAATTTGAAAGTGATGTTAATTATTTATTTTTTGAAATTTTGCCCCGACTAAAAAAGGGAGTCATTATCCATATTCACGATATATTCAATAATTTCGAATACCCAACGGAATGGCTTTATCAAGAAAATCGTTTTTGGAATGAGTCCTACATCGTCCGTGCATTTTTGCAATTTAACGATTTATTTAAGATTATTTTTTGGGATAACTATATGCTTAATAAGCATCCTGAATCTGCACCAGAAAAACTTAACGGCTTTGGTTGCTCTATGTGGATTGAGAAGGTGAAATAAAGTACAAAGCGATAAAGGATGAGATGCCATGACCTATCCCTACAATGAAGAAAAACAAGTGAAGCAGCAAACATTAGTGCATGAGCTTAACCAATTAACGGAGCACCACATCAAGCACAGCATTGCCTATAGCGCAATGATCGCTAAGACTAATACAGGTGGCTTTCAAGCAGCGACTTCGCTAGAAGAGGTGCCTTATTTGCCCGTGCAACTATTTAAGTTGATGGACTTATTATCTATACCAGAAGAAGATGTTGTGAGGGTGTTAACATCGAGCGGTACATCAGGACAGCAGGTCTCGAAAATTTTTTTGGACAAAGAAACTTCGGTTAGTCAGACAAAATCTTTAGTTGATGTCATGAAGCCAATACTAGGTACCAAGCGACTGCCAATGGTTATTCTAGATACGAAATCTGTGTTGAAGGATCGTCGTTCATTTAGCGCTAGAGGGGCAGGCATTTTAGGCTTCGCCAATTTTGGTAGACGTCACTTTTATGCGCTACATGATGATATGACGGTCGATTGGGCAGGCCTACAAAGCTTTTTAGTTGAACATAAAGGCTCTAAACTTCTATTATTTGGTTTTACCTTTATGGTCTGGAAGCATGTTGTGCAAGAGGCAACGAGACAAGGAATGAAGCTGGATTTTGGAGATAGTGTCCTCATTCACGGTGGCGGCTGGAAAAAGCTACAGGATGAAGCTGTCGATGCGCTAGCTTTCAATGCGGAAATGAAGCGTGTGCTCGGTATTCAGCAAGTGCACAATTATTATGGCATGGTTGAGCAGGTTGGTTCGATATTTGTAGAGTGTACCTATGGACAACTGCACACACCTAATTTCGCTGATGTATTAATTAGAGATCCGCTTACTTTTGAACCTTTACCTTATGGGAAGCAAGGCTTAATCCAAGTCGTAAGTTTATTGCCGAAGAGCTATCCCGGTCATAGCTTATTGACGGAGGATCTAGGAACGATTCATGGTGAAGATGATTGTCCATGCGGATGGAAGGGTAAACATTTCAGTGTAGCGGGGCGTATTCCGAAGGCGGAGCTACGAGGCTGCAGTGATACATTCGCCTATGGAAAAGGAGGCGCGCAATAATGCGTTTTTACTGGCCGCAGCAATATGGAGAAGAAGCGTTACAGCAGCTACAAGATCACAAGCCGTTAGCTGCTTTTAATAACGAGGCTCTTACTTTCGTCC
>DXHF01000489.1 GCA_019113605.1 Candidatus Paenibacillus intestinavium | reverse complement strand
AAGTATTCATTCGCCGCGCCAAGCATTAGAAAATTCAATCGCATTTTGTTCGGAGAATAGAAAAGCAGAGGGTATCATTGAAGATCTTACGATTAGAGAAAATATAATATTAGCACTGCAAGCCAGTAAAGGCTGGTTCAACAGAATACCGAGAAAAAGACAGAATGCGATAGCAGATGAATATATTACGATGCTGAATATTAACCCTCCAATCCCAGAGCAATTAATTAAAAATTTAAGCGGTGGAAATCAACAAAAAGTATTATTAGGACGTTGGTTATTAACTCAACCTAAGTTGCTTATATTAGATGAGCCAACAAGAGGCATTGATATTGGGGCGAAAGCAGAGATTCAAAAACTAGTATTATCATTATCAGAAGAAGGTATGTCTGTATTGTTTGTTTCCTCAGAATTAGACGAGGTCATTCGAGTTAGCGATCGAATCGCGGTGTTACGTGATCGACATATCGTGAAAGAAATGTCAGATACAGAATTGAATCAGCAAAGTATTATGAAGGCAATAGCGGGAGGTGGTGAGCGATGACTAGAATAATGAAACATCACTTATTCTATCCGCTTGCTTTACTAGGTCTATTATTGTTCTTCAATTTTATATATTCTCCAGATTTCTTTTCGCTTGAAATGAGAAATGGTCAGCTGTATGGCAGCCTCATTGATATTTTGAATTTCGGGGCACCGTTAATGCTAGTTTCGATTGGTATGACACTTGTTATCGCGACGAAGGGAATTGATTTGTCCGTTGGCTCAGTGGTGGCGATTTCCGGAGCAATGGCTTGTCTAACGATTAGTAAAGGAACAGATCAAAATGCTTTTTCATTAGTGATGATTGCGATCGGTACAGCATTACTATTATCGATTGTGCTTGGCTTGTGGAATGGATTTTTAGTGACCGGGGCAGGGATACAACCGATTATTGCAACATTAATATTAATGGTTGCAGGTAGAGGCATTGCGCAGCTAATAACAGGTGGACAAATTATTACTGTTGTAAGCCCCAATTATCAATTTCTTGGGTCGGGTTCGTTATTGTCATTACCATTTTCGATTTTTGTAGTAGTGATTATGTTATTCGTGGCCGCATTGTTAACTCGTAAAACTGCGCTAGGATTATTTATTGAATCGGTCGGTAATAACCCAGAGGCAAGCAGACTTTCAGGTATTAAGTCTAGTATGGTCATTTTAGTTGTATATATTTTTTGTGGCTTATGTGCAGGTATTGCGGGATTATTACTTAGTTCAAATGTAGCAAGTGCTGATGGAAATAATGCAGGGCTTTGGTTCGAACTGGATGCAATTCTTGCAGTAGTTATTGGTGGAACATCTCTTAATGGTGGAAGGTTTTTCTTAATGGGAACGATTATCGGCGCACTTATTATCCAAACGTTAACAACTACCATCTATATGACTGGTGTACCGCCAGAGATTACGCTTGTTGTAAAAGCATGTGTTGTCCTTGCCGTGTGCTTGATACAGTCAGAAACCTTCCGAAAATCTTTCGTGAAACGTAGAAAAACACGTACTTCTGTTGATAAAGAGGTGATGCCTTATCTTTAACCGCAAATATGTTCCGATCGTTATAACGATTTGCTTATTCGGTTTAATGTTTGTAGCGGGCTCATTTCGCTATACTGGGTTTTTCTCGATTCAAGTCATATTGAATCTATTAATTGATAATGCCTATCTATTAATTGCAGCAGTTGGAATGACCTTCGTCATTGTATCTGGTGGGATTGATCTGTCAGTAGGCTCTGTTATTGCGCTTACGACAATGGTATCAGCTACTCTAATCCAGCAATATGGTTGGTCGCCGATATTAGTTATTCCGTTAGTGCTATTGATCGGATCGACGCTAGGGCTATTGATGGGAGCATTGATTCATTATTATAAGCTGCAGCCATTTATCGTCACACTAGCTGGTATGTTTTTGGCAAGAGGACTTTGCTACGTCATAGGGACAAATACAATTACAATTGATCACCCGCTATATGTTAGTATTGCGCAAACAAAAGTATATTTACCTGGTGGCTACTTTATTTCAATAAGCGTAATTATAGCAATAGTGATCGTTATCGCAGGTATATTTATTGCCCATTATACAAGACTAGGTCGCAATATATATGCCATCGGAGGAAGTGAACAATCCGCTCTACTAATGGGACTCCCTGTGGCACGGACGAAAGTAATGACTTATGCATTGAGTGGGCTTTGCTCTTCATTAGCAGGTGTTGTGTTTACTTTTTATATGCTTTCAGGCTATGGCTCGCATGGAATTGGCGCAGAATTAGATACGATTGCCGCGGTAGTTATTGGAGGTACTTTATTGACAGGAGGCGTCGGATATATTGCAGGTACTTTCTTTGGTGTAATGATCCAAGGCGTCATTCAAACGATTATTAGCTTTGAAGGGACATTAAGCTCGTGGTGGACAAAAATAGTGATTGGACTTTTATTATTTGTATTTATTATTTTACAACGGATACTAGGTAGTCAGAAAAAACGGCAATCGGGGTATTCATTACTAGCAAAAAAGTAACGCCATTGGCAACCTTATTTTACCATGTTATTATTGCTTTATGAGCTATTGGCATCTTGCGATTGTATTACTTCAGTAGGACGTAGCTACAATATGTAGGCGGAAGGCGTGCTGTAGCATGAAGCTTTGGTGGCATCGAAATTTAATATATAGTTTGCTGTTGTTACTTCTACTGAGTGGATGTCAAGCAAGTCAATCAACAGTGAATAGTGAGCCTAATAACATACCAATCGTGATCAATGAGCTGGAAGAAGTTGAATTAGATAAGCCCATTGTATTAGGGTTTTCACAGCTAGGATCTGAAAGCAAATGGAGATTAGCTAATACAGAGTCTATTGAGGCTGCAGCAAGTGAAATGGGAATTGAGCTTATTTTGAAAAATGCGGAGCAATCACAAGAGAAGCAATTCGAGGCGATTCGTTCATTTATCGAGCAGAAAGTAGATATTATTGCGTTTGCCCCTGTTGTAGAAACGGGCTGGGAGCCTATCCTGCTAGAAGTTCATGCAGCAGGCATTCCGGTCATTCTGATTGATCGCGCAGTAGATGTAGAGGATTCCTCGTTGATTGTCACTTTTATCGGCTCAGACTTTTATGATGAAGGTGTCAAGGCCGGGAAGTATTTGATCGACAAAATGAGAGACAGAGACGAACCGATTTATATTGCTGAACTGGCAGGAACAATCGGCTCTACACCTTCTATTGAACGAGGAGAAGGATTTAGAGAGATGATTAACGATCAGTCGAATCTAATCCTTGCTGTTAGTGAATCCGCCGATTTTACGATTGAGAAAGGCAAGCAAGTAATGAAGCAGTTTTTAGAAGCTGATCAGCTACCAGATGTGTTATCTGCTCATAATGATGATATGGCACTTGGCGCGATTCAAGCAATGGAAGAAGCAGGTCTAGTTCCAGGAGTCGATATCGTCATTATTTCAGTAGACGGAACACAAAGGGCACTTGAAGCAATGAGTGAAGGTAAAATTAATCTTATTGTGGAATGTAATCCATTGCTAGGTCCAATGATTATTCAGGCCGCCAATGAAATAATGGCAGGTAGAACATTACCTAAGCGAATTATTCCACCGGAAAATGTGTTTACGGAGACGATGCCGCTTGAAGAAATCTCCAAGCGAAAGTATTAGACAAAGTTTATATTCTTTTGTGAATGAGCAAAAGGAGCAGCCCAAAGTCATGGAAGTGTGACGATGGAGTTGCTCCTTTTTTTTTGAGGAAAATAAGAACACAGTTCCGAGACGCATTTGCAATGAATGCAAGTTCAAAAAATGAGTGTTAAAAGTGAGGAGCAGCTATGCAGCAAAAGGAGTGAAGAGCGTACTTTACATATGCTTTATAAGTTCTTCTAATAGCTTTAATAAAAATATGTTGACAGAGAGTGGTAATTACTGTTAATATCCAATCAATAACCAACTAAACAGATAGGAATAATAAATAGTGACCGGTCAACCGGAATGAACATTACCTATCCCTAAATTATGGAGGGATTTGTTATGAACATGAAATCAATTACTCATTTACCAAAAATTATTGTTTTGGCATTACTAATTGGGGTGCTTGGAGCTTGCGGTACAGCTACAAATTCAGGGTCAATACAATTATTAAACGTGTCTTATGATCCAACGCGTGAGCTGTATGTAGACTTCAATGAAGCATTCGCAAAGTATTGGCTAGAAACGACCAATCAAGAAGTAACCATTGAACAATCACACGGTGGTTCTGGAAAGCAAGGGCGAGCAGTTGTGGACGGTCTTGAAGCTGACGTCGTTACACTAGCACTTGGTTATGATATCGATGCAATTGTTGATGCAGAACTAATTGAAAGTGATTGGCAAACTCAATTTGACCGTAACAGTGCACCTTACACATCAACAATCGTGTTTCTAGTTCGCAAAGGAAATCCGAAAAATATATTAGATTGGAATGATCTAATCAAGGATGACGTAGAAGTTATTACACCGAATCCGAAAACTTCAGGTGGAGCACGTTGGAACTATTTAGCCGCTTGGGGTTATGCGCTTAAACAAAATAACAATAGCGAGGACGCAGCGTTTCAATTTGTAAAAGAACTATTCAAGCATGTGCCGGTATTAGATACAGGAGCACGTGGGTCAACGACAACATTTGTAGAGCGTGAAATAGGTGATGTTCTGCTAGCTTGGGAAAATGAAGCATATTTATCGATAAATGAATTAGGTCCTGATCAATTTGATATCGTATATCCATCATTAAGTATTTTGGCAGAACCACCAGTTGCCGTTGTTGATAAAGTAGTCGACAAACGTGGTACACGCGAAGTTGCAGAAGCTTACTTGCAATACTTGTACACTCCAGAAGGACAAAAGATTGCAGGAGATAACTATTACCGACCAACAGATCCAGAAGTTGCGGCGCAATTCAGTGATCAATTCCCTGAGCTAGAGTTACTAGAAATCTATAAAGATTTTGGCGGTTGGAAAGAAGCGCAAACGAAGCATTTTGCGGATGATGGAGTGTTCGATCAAATCTATACTCCTGGTAGCTAATATGCAAAGTGAATCTGAGTAATAAAGGAGTATGAGCACCTATGTCATTCGTAAAGTTTAAGCGTAAACGCTCATCAGCTAGATCGATCATTCCAGGCTTTAGGCTAACACTTGGGATTTCAATGTTCTACTTGAGCATTATTGTATTTATTCCGCTAGCTATTATTTTCTTAAAGTCGTTCGAGCTTACCTTTGAGCAGTTTTGGGCGGCGGTGACGAATGCTCGCGTGCTGGCTTCTTATCGGGTTAGCTTTATTACAGCGTTATGTGCAGCGTTGATCAATACCTTCTTTGGATTAATCGTCGCTTGGGTATTAGTGAGATACCAATTTCCAGGAAAGAAGATTATCGATGCGCTTGTTGATATTCCATTTGCATTACCAACAGCAGTGGCAGGAATTGCCTTAACGGCGATATATGCAAAGAATGGCTGGATTGGATCAAATTTAGAGCCGTTAGGTATTAAAGTTGCTTATGCCCCACTAGGTATCATTGTGGCATTAACATTTATCGGAATCCCATTTGTTGTGCGAACGGTACAGCCAGTTATTGAAGATTTGGAGAAAGATATGGAGGAGGCAGCGGTGATGCTTGGTGCATACCGCTTTCGCACCTTTTTCAGAATTATATTGCCAACGTTATTTCCAGCACTGCTAACTGGTTTCACCTTAGCATTTGCTAGAGGAATCGGTGAATATGGCTCTGTCGTATTTATAAGTGGCAATATGCCCTTGAAAACAGAAATTTCTCCGCTGCTTATTATGACAAAGTTGGAGCAATATGATTACGCCGGAGCAACTGCGATCGCAGCTGTGATGCTAATCGTCTCATTCATATTACTACTTGCCATTAATCTATTGCAGTGGAGAATGAACCGCAGAATGACATCAAATTCTTAAATTGAACATCCTATAGGAGGAGGGGACGAAGATGGCTGGAGTAGTAAACTATCACAGCTCCCCCCACAAAAATGTGCGAGAGAAGCATATCAATGAAGCGACCTGGGTACGATGGAGCTTGATAAGTATAGCAGTATTGTTCATCGTTATTATGATCGTCTTGCCGCTTGCACTCGTTATCGTAGAGTCGCTACAAAAGGGATTTGCAGTCTACATTGATGCAATAACCGATTCGGACGCATTCGCAGCATTGAAGTTAACGTTAATAACTGCATTAATAGCAGTACCGCTTAATACAGTGTTTGGTGTACTCGTCGCATGGGCAGTTTCTAAGTTTAAATTTCGTGGCAAGCAAATTTTGCTAACGCTGATCGATCTGCCATTTGCTGTATCGCCTGTTATTGCGGGACTTGTGTTCGTTCTAATGTTTGGGGCACAAGGATATTTTGGACCATGGCTAGCAGATCATGATATTAAAGTTATATTCGCGGTTCCTGGTATTATTATTGCTACGATGTTCATTACTGTCCCATTTGTAGCAAGAGAAATAATTCCGCTGATGCAGCAACAAGGGATTGGGGAAGAGGAAGCAGCGATTAGTCTAGGTGCGAAGGGGTTCAAAGTATTTTGGTATGTCACATTGCCGAATATTAAATGGGGTCTGTTATATGGGATTATACTTTGTAATGCGAGAGCAATGGGCGAGTTTGGTGCTGTGTCTGTCGTCTCAGGACATATTCGTGGCAGAACGAATACATTACCACTACATGTTGAAATTCTGTACAATGAGTATCAATTTTCAGCGGCATTTGCGATTGCATCGTTATTAATGTTATTAGCGATTTTCACATTAATCGTGAAGGCGATTGTAGAGTGGAAGGAAGGTCTTCAATCGAAGCGGGAAAGCATTGAGTAGAGAAGTTACCCAAGACGATATGAAAAGTTGAGCAAATGCTTATGAAGTAACTTTTCATTTCAGAAGTGTAATCCAAGCAGCATATGAAAAGTTTTAGGGGGAATTGTGATGGCGAAGCCTTTAGAGGTTGATTCAGTGTGGCAGGCACGTATCGCGGAACAAATTAAAGGATTACAATTCGGGCAAGTACTAGTAACGGTTCATGATGGTCAAATCGTGCAAATTGATCGCACAGAACGAACGAGATATCCACTTGTTACTAAAAAAGTAGATAACTTCGAAGAGCGAAGCAGCACTCTTCCGAATAAACAAGATATAAGTTAAATTCATTGTGGCATTAGAACAGAAAAGACGGAGTGACTCTTATTCAAAGATAAGAGTCACTCCGTCTTTTGTTGCATTCCGTCTACTTATTATGAAATGAAAAATTTCACAATAACTGCAGCTGCGAACACAACGACCATAAAGCCAAGCATGCCGCCGAAGCCAACAATAACGTCTTTAAGATCGTCACGTGGTTCTTCGTTAATATGCTGACGTGGATCGCTTACATTTTCCATCGTGCAGTCCTCCTTGACATACCTATTACTGTACATAGTATAACCAATATTTCGCTAAATTGTAAAGCGAATATCCGATTCAATCAAAAAGAATGAATGCGAACAAATATGCTACAATAATAGTAGTACATGAAAAGTTAGATAATGCTTACGAAGTAACTTTTCATGTACACGAAGCATAATCACGTAGTACATGAAAAGTTTTAGGAGGTAATGTAATGTCGCAGTCATCGAATCCTTATGACGAAGCTATCGTGAAAGAACATCTACGCAATAAGTTAGCATTACTTCCTGATTTGCCTGGTTGCTATCTTATGAAAAATAATGAGGACGTCATTATTTACGTTGGTAAAGCGAAAATATTGAAAAATCGCGTACGATCATATTTCAATGGTAGTCATAATGGGAAAACACAAAAATTAGTTAGTGAAATTACTGATTTCGAATTTATTATAACGGGTAGCAATATGGAAGCACTAATTTTAGAGTGTAATCTTATTAAGCTCCATAATCCAAGATATAATGTTTTGCTAAAGGACGATAAAACATTTCCTTATATTAAAATTACCCATGAAGCACATCCGAAGCTTGAAGTAACACGTAAGGTGTACAAAGATAAAGCGAAATATTTTGGTCCTTATCCTAACGCATATGCGGCACAGCAAACGAAAAAATTACTTGATCGTCTTTATCCGCTGCGCAAATGTCAGAAGCTTCCGGACAAAGTATGTCTTTATTATCATATCGGTCAATGTATTGCACCGTGCGAATTTGAAATAGATCAAAAGCAGTATGATGAGATGATCGCAGAAATTTCGCGTTTCCTTAATGGCGGTGAAGATTCTGTCAAAATTGAATTAGAACGTAAAATGGGAGAAGCGGCCGAAAAGCTTGAATTCGAGCGTGCCAAGGAATACCGCGATCAAATTGTAGCAATTGATGCCATTATGGAGAAACAAAAGATTACGATGAATGATGCACTCGATCGAGATATATTCGGCTATGCGGTTGATAAAGGCTGGATGAGTGTACAAATTTTATATATGCGCAAAGGTAAATTAATCGAGCGCCATGGAACATCATTTCCCTATTATGGAGAGGAATACGATGATTTTATGAGCTTTGTGACGCAGTATTATAGTGAAAACCCTGCATTACCTAGACAAATTTTATTGCCTCAGCCTGTCGATGGCAGCAGTATGGATGCCGATGAAATCATGTCTTGGCTACATGAATGGCTGAAGGTCAAAATATTAATTCCGCAGCGTGGACAGAAGAGTGAAATTGTCTCGATGGCTGTACAGAATGCGCAAAATGTATTGAATGAAAAGTTCAAGCTTATTGAAAGAGATGAGGAGCGTAGCGTCATTGCTTCACGAAATCTTGGGCATGCACTAGGAATAGAACATTTACATCGAATCGAAGCATTCGATAACTCGAATATTCAAGGAACAAACCCTGTATCGGCGATGGTTGTTTTCCGAGATGGTAAGCCTGATCGTCGTGAATATCGTAAATATAATGTGAAAACGATAGAAGGTGCTGATGATTACGGAACGATGCGAGAAGTTATTCGACGCCGTTATGAGCGCGCTCTGAAGGAAGGTACCGAGCTGCCAGATCTAATTGTAGTCGATGGTGGTAAAGGGCAAATTTCAGCGGCTATTGAGATACTACAGGACGAATTAAACTTATTTATACCTGTATGTGGACTTGTGAAGGATGATAAGCATAGAACAGCGGAATTAATGAGTGGCGACCCTGCGGAGCTTATTCCGCTCGGTAGAGATAGTCAGGAGTTCTATTTGCTGCAGCGCATTCAAGATGAAGTGCATCGCTTTGCGATTAGCTTCCACATTCAAAAACGCGCCAAGTCGATGGTAGAGTCGAAGCTTGATTCGATTCCAGGTATTGGCGAGAAGCGGCGTAAACAGTTATTGAAGCATTTCGGGTCGCTGAAAAAAATAAAAGAGGCTCAAGTCGAAGACTTTAAGCCCCTTTCTATTGGTGAAAAGCTAGCAACTACTATACTTACGGCATTGCGGGAGGATACTGGGGACGATTAGGTCCTGCAGTATCCTTTCTTTTGAGGAAACCTCAAAAAGTGAACTTTGATAACGATGATTATGCTAACGTAGGTTACTCTACATCGCATCTGAAGCGAACTTGGAAAGTACGGTTCGCGTGTACGTAATGATGTACACTTGCGCTTCCGTCTTTCTCAAGTAACGCTTCACCTGCTCGGTTCTGAAAGCCCACTTTTTGAGCCTCTATTGGAATTGAAGTTGTTATGAAGCAGTTTAATAACATAAGCAATTAAGAATGGTAGAATAAGGAATACGATCGAAGAGACGATATCTATTGTCCCACCAAATAGTATAAGCTGCATGCTCATCAATATCGTATTGAAAATCGCATGAGTGAACATCGCTGCAATAAATCCGAATTTGACCATAATAAATGTGAATAGCATTCCGATAATAACTAACTCTAAAATTCGCGTGCTTGCTGGGTAAAGCGGATATAGTGTATGTCCAGCAGCCCACACAAGCGAAGGAATTAACGCAGCGAGCCATGTGTTTTTGAACCAACGACGGAAAATGCCGACTCCAAAGTAACGATAGATAACTTCTTCAGAGATTGCCGCCATCCAGGCCACTGCTGGATAAAGCCATGTAAATTCAAAGTTTAGAAATGATTGTGTAGCATCATTTGCCGACCATGTTCCAAGTACAGTCGTAAGTAATAAATAGATTACATTTTGAATGCCTAGCAATATAATCGCTAGCAAATAAGACATTTTCATCATATCCCAAATGTAATGACCATAATCGCGATCACGGAAGCGCGGCCAGAGTCGGAAGCCTTGTGCTTTCCACAGTCCATCGCCAGCGACAAAGGAAAAGTATACTCCAATGGCACCAATAATGACCGAAATAATAACGAATATAATCATAAATATGTTAGCGAATCCGTCATCCATAATCGTATTGGATTGTAGCCCTAGCTGACTTTTCAAAAATCCAAAGTTAACAAGCGCGGAAATAATCGTACTAATAATCGTTAACCACATACCGTATTTAAATGATGTGTGACGACGATATAAAATAGCATAGATGATCGCAAGTACTCCGAAGATGAACGTAAAACCCATATATCCAATATAAGTCCAGAGACCAGCGAAGAAATCCTGCTTTTTGGTATAAGCTGTATACTCATCTGGAATAATGAAGTCAGGCAAGTATTTACTCACAATAGTCCCTTCATTCGTTTCCAATACAACGGTGTCAATTTGCAAAATAGCTTCGCCAATAACTTCGGCGTCATTGGAAATATACCAGCCAATGGAGTTGCTAGCTGGAGAAGTAATTGCTGCCCAATCATTTGGTTGACTAACTGCTTCATATTGATCGAAATGAGTAGCATCATTCAATGGGAATTGTCGCTCCGTAATTACTTGCTTTAGTGCAGCTAATGTAGAATCGGAATCCGCTACTGTTCCTGTAATCGAGAAGTTCCAACCAGTAACTTGACCAGTGAATAGATTCATAATGACATATCCATTACCTTCGCCAGAAGCAAAGCTAAGATTGACCTGATACTGATCGAACGGTACTAATTGCTCGAACTTTTCATCATGTGTAGCCTGTAGCTTTTCTTTCATTATGTATCCAGTATAGATTTTATTGCCTTGATGATAGGCTTCTGCTTTCTCGACCGTAAAGCTTGTATGCTGCTCAGCAAATGCTGTCGCTATTTCAATTGCTTTATCGCTTGAGATCGGTTTACTACTAGCTGTTGAATTTGCTGTTGCATTTAAACTCGGTAGTAGCTGTAATAGAATGAAAACAATAAGGGAAATCGCTGCTATTATACTCGTTAGCTTCCATGTTTTCGGTGTAATCTGGTTGATCATAATTCACCTCTTTAAATTATTATGTACTAATTATACCTTCTACTCACAACACATTGTATACAATATATTCCATTTCAGCTATACATTTATTACGCTTGCCGATGATAAAAGGTTGCAATGTCTTGAATACAGTTTCTCACTGCTACATCCAATGTATTAGGATCTGCATGAATTAATGAGGTCGTACGCTTAGTACCTTCCAATTGTGGAATAGGATAAATATCAAGATCGTTATCGGCAATTAATTGTGGTCGCAAATACGACTTCGGTAATAGTGCACCTGCTCGAAATGTATGAAGCAAGCGTAGTATCGCTTCGAAAGAATCGATTTCCATTCTAATTTCTGGCGTTAATTGATACGCCTCAAACAATTCATCGGTCAATAAGCGATACCATGTTCCTTTGGAAAATAAAATCATCGGAATTTTATTGAGATCATGCACATCTAATTGTTTTGCTTCTGGAAGCATCAATGAACGAGGCATGACTAGAATAAGATGATCATCAAACAACGGAGTACACTGGACATAGGAATCATCAAGATGTGAGGCAATGACCGCAATATCAACTTTATGTTCCTTCACAAAACTAACGATTTCATGTGTTTTTCCAGTAATCGCTTTAATATCAATTTCGGGATGAGATTCTCGAAGCAGTGCAATGAGATCAGGTAACGTCGTTTGTAATGTCGTCAAACTTGCACCGATCGTAATCGAGCTTCTTCCCGTTTCTTTGAACTCAGCAACTGTTTTTAAATATTTGAGGTACAGTCGTTCTTGTTCAATAGCATATTCAAAAGTAAGTTGTCCAATACGTGTTAACTCTAGTCGTTTTCCAATCCGCCTGAATAGTGGAGCACCGAGTTCATGCTCTAGCTTTGAAACTTTTCGTGAAAGTGCTGGCTGGGATAGATTAAGTGACTGAGCAGCTTTATTCATACTAGAGTGTTCCACAATACGTTTGAAAATATATAATGCTTCATCCATAGTAATGTTCCTCCAACTTCACATAACTAATACATAAGCTTCCTGTTTGAAACGTTATTCGGAGGCATTCGCGCAAGTTTTTAAAGTCTAATTTAATACTTCATTATAAAATTATAGATGAAATTATTCCCTTATGCAAATTTGTTATAAGCATTAATAATGAATATGCAATTCCATTATAAGCGAAAAAGGAGTACGATTAAACTATGGCAAAAATGTGTCATCATTTTCTATATCTATAGGTGATTGATTGACTAGCACATATGGGTAGGGTAAAATGTGATTTGATTTCATTGGATAAGTAAGCACTTACAGTTTGAAAGGAGAAAACAAAGAGATGAAGGGAAATAGCTATTTCTCTCGTAAGCTGCACTCACTACTAGGTATCATTCCACTAGGTGGATTTTTCGTAGTGCATGCTTTAACGAATTTCCAAGCTTTCGAGCGAGGACCAGAAGGATTCCAAAAAGGGGTTAACCTAGTTAACAGTTTACCATTACTGCCTGTACTTGAGTTTATATTGATCTATATTCCGCTATTATTCCATGGAATATATGGTTTGTACGTAGCGTATCAATCGAACTCAAATCTAGGACGCTTTAAGTACGGACGAAATTGGGCATTTACAGCACAACGTATTACAGGGGGAATTACCTTTGTATTCGTCTTCTGGCATGTGTATCAAACTCGTTTCCAAGTATACCTTGGATCAATTACACATGAGGAGCTTGGATCAACGATGAATCATATCGCATCAAGTCCACTTATGTTCGTATTATACGTAATTGGTGTTGTTGCAGCATGTTTCCATTTTAGTAATGGACTTTGGGCTTTCCTTATTAGCTGGGGAATTACAGTTGGTGAACGAGCTCAACGTATTTCTTCGAAAGTTTGTATAGGTATTTTTGTAATTATCTCTGCGTTATTCATCTTATCTCTTGTTGCTTTTAGAGGCGACGAATTCAAAGAAGTGGCAGATGCCTACATGGCAGTACGTTCAATTCTTTAGTATAGATCAAGGAG
>DXHF01000488.1 GCA_019113605.1 Candidatus Paenibacillus intestinavium | reverse complement strand
AATGAAACTCATTCGTTTTATCTGTTTCAAACTATTCACACACAAAAGTTAAGGTAAAATCACTAGTTTTCTTAATTCAATGTAAGGTTTTTAGCGATATCTATGTCAATTATCATTAATCCCCTCTTCATTAGACAACCCTTTCTAATAAACCTATCCATCCTCTATATACAACGATGCTCTTTTTATCTCAACTTAAGATCAAACCGTTCACATTTTGTTCAAATTAAATAACTCACTAAATTGTTCATGCAAAAAGTGCAAACTTATATCAACTAACTAATTAACACAAAAAAAAAGAACACCTTCCCGATTAGTATACAACTAATGTTAGGAAGTGTGCTCTTCAGTTTGCATTTTACTACGTATCATCACGTCTAAACCGGCTGTCCGTTTTGGACTTCCTTGCTTATTTGCGATGCATCTTGAATTCCAGGAAGAGATCATTATAATGACTCAGCATTCTCGGGCCAAGATTTTTATATACTTCCAATCGGGCAGTCAGCTCTTCGTCTGGGTAAAAACGCTCATCACCTGAAATTTCTTCATCCAATAGCTCAAGTGCTGCATAGTTTGGCGTAGAGTATCCTACATATTCGGTATTTAGCGCTGCTACTTCTGGATCAAGCATAAAATTAATAAATTGATGTGCACCGTCAATATTACGAGCTGTTGAAGGAATTACAATGTTATCGAACCAGAGATTTGATCCCTCGTTAGGCACAATATAATCGAGTTCTTCATTATCATCCATAATTTCACTAGCATCTCCAGACCATACTAACGCCGCTGCGGCCTCTTCGCCAGCCATCAACATTTTAATCTCATCGCCCACGATTGCTTTTACATTTGGCGTAAGTTGAGACAGCTTTTTAAGCGCTTCTTGTAAATGTGCTTCGTTCGTGTCGTTCAATGAATAGCCCAAGGAGTTCAACCCCATGCCAATCACTTCACGAGCACCATCAAGTAGAAACACATTATTGCTTAACTCTTCAGACCATAGATCGTCCCAGCTTTCAAAAGTAATACCGCCTACGAGATTAGGATTATAAATAATCCCAACAGTTCCCCAGAAATAGGGAATCGAATAATCGTTATTAGGGTCGAATGAAAGACCAAGGAAACGCGGGTCGATATATTGCAGATTAGGCAGCTTGCTATGATCAATCGGTTGAATCAAGCCTTCAGCCCTCATCTTATCGATAGCGTATTCTGATGGAATGCTAATATCATAGCTCGTACCGCCTTGCTTAATCTTGGTCATCATTGCCTCATTCGAATCGAAGGTTTGATAGATCACCTTGATGCCTGTTTCTGATTCAAAGCGTGTAATTAGATCTGGATCAATATAATCTCCCCAGTTATAAATCGTTAATGTATTATCTCCAGAGTATCCTGCACTCTTATTCATGTAATTAACGAGATAGATTAAGCCGAAGCAGACAATAAAAATGACTAGAAACATTCGTACTATTTGTTTCATTGTTTTGCCCCCTTGTCTTCTAATCGATTATTACGTTGGTTAATGAAGTAATATCCAATGACCAGTAATACCGTAAATAAGAAAATAAGAGTGGACAGTGCATTAATCGAAAGCGATACCCCTTGTCTCGCACGAGAATAGATTTCTACCGCTAAAGTAGAATAACCGTTACCCGTTACGAAAAATGTTACAGCGAAGTCATCCATTGAATAGGTTAACGCCATAAAGAATCCCGCAAAAATTCCTGACTTAATAAATGGCATAATAACACGAGTAATGACATGCCAAGTACTCGCCCCCAAGTCACGTGCAGCATCGATTAAGGAGTCATTCATTTCTTGCAGCTTAGGCAATACCATAATGACTACGATTGGAATACTGAACGCAATATGAGATAACAATACGGACACAAATCCAAGCTTCACACCTACAATTGTAAACAATATTAAAAACGATGCCCCGATAATAACGTCAGGACTAACGATCAATACATTGTTAAGTGTAAGCAGCGTTTGCTTCGACTTACTCCGCATAAAATGAATCGCAATCGCGCCAAATACGCCGATAACCGTGGAAATTGCTGCTGATAACAACGCAATAATAAATGTATTCAGCACAATGATTAGCAGTCGTGTATCTTGCATAACCTCTTTGTAAAATTCTAATGTAAATCCTTCAAATTCTGTCATCGTACCGCCAACATTAAAGGAATATACCATTAGATATACAATCGGAGCGTACAGCACGATAAATACGACGAAGAGATATATTCGAGAAAACTTTAATTTATCGTTTAACAAGATCTAGCCCCCGCTTTCTAAGGCCCATAAGCATCATGACAGCGACCATAATAATAATTAAAAATACTGCAATGGTTGCCCCCATGCCCCAATCCTGTGTCACAAGAAAATGCTGTTCAATAGCCGTACCAAGAGTAATTACTCGATTTCCCGCGATTAAACGAGTTAGCATGAACAGTGATAATGCTGGAATAAATACAGCAATACAACCAGCTTTAACTCCATCTATTGTCAGCGGAAAAATAACCTTACGGAATGTCCCCATCGAAGATGCGCCTAAATCTCGCGCTGCATAAATAAGCGATGGATTCATTTTTTCTAGTGCATTGTAAATTGGCAAAATCATAAACGGAATAAAGATATACACAGAGACAAACACAAAGCTGAAATCCGTAAATAGTATTTGACGATTACCAATACCAACCGTCTCGAGAAACGCATTTACAACGCCGTACGTACCAAAAATCCCGATAAATGCGTACGCTTTAAGCAATAAATTAATCCAGCTAGGTAATATGATTAATAATAACCATAATGACTTATGCTTCGTTTTCGTCAATAAATATGCAGTAGGATACGCTATCGCTAATGAAATTATTGTAATCAGCAAAGCATACCAAAACGAGCTTAATGTCATTTTCATATAGACTGGTGTGAAAAACTTCTTATAGTTATCGAATGTGAGTGCCCCTTCAACATTGAAGAAAGAGTAATACACAATAAGCACAATCGGTGCTATTACAAATAAAACGATCCATAGCATGTATGGAACTAGATATATATTACGTGTTTTAGTTTCCATGATTCATCTCCTTACTCGGAGATGCTAACTCCTTATGATCAACTTCACTGTCTTCATATGCTTCCAGACGTTTGTCAAATTCTTCTTCTGTCTCACCAAGACGCATAACATGAATCGCTTCTGGTTCAAAATATAGACCAATTCGTTCGCCTACTGTTGCTTTTCGAGTACTATGTACTAGCCATTCATTATTGTTGTCGTCATAGCAGCAAATTTCATAATGAACACCCCGGAACAACTGAGAATCTACACGAGCATGTAACTGGCTACGATCTAGACCAACGATTTCAACATCTTCAGGACGAATAACAATATCAACGGTTTCATTGACGTTCAATCCTTGGTCCACACATGAATGAACGGTACCGGAAATTTCAACTTCGAAATCTTTGATCATTTTCCCCTTCACAATATTCGATTCCCCGATAAAATCAGCAACAAAACGATTGATCGGTTCATCGTAAATATCGATAGGTGTACCTGATTGTTGAATAATCCCTTCGTTTAGCACGAAAATTTCATCCGACATCGCTAACGCTTCTTCTTGGTCGTGCGTAACAAAGATGAAGGTAATACCTAATCTTCTTTGTAGCTCTCTTAACTCATATTGCATTTCTGTTCTAAGCTTAAGATCTAATGCAGATAACGGTTCATCCAATAATAAAATCTGTGGTTCATTTACGATGGCACGAGCAATCGCAACACGTTGACGTTGACCACCAGACATTTCTGTAATTTCACGATTTTCATAGCCTACTAAGTTAACAAATTTCAAAGCTTCTGCTACTTTTTCTTTAATAACTGCTTCCTTCATTTTTTTGATACGTAGACCGAATGCCACATTTTCAAACACATTGAGATGCGGAAACAGCGCGTAATCCTGAAACACTGTATTAACTTGACGCTCGTTGGCTGGCAAGTTATTAATTACTTTTCCATTGAAATAAATATTTCCTTGAGTAGGCGCTGTGAATCCCGCGATTAAGCGCAGAATAGTCGTTTTACCACAACCCGAAGGACCTAGCAACGTATAAAACTTACCACGCTCTATTTCAAAGCTGACATTTTTCAGAACGGCTGGATCACGTTCAGCATATTGTTTTGATACACCTTCAAAACGAATAATCGTTTGTTCCATTTCTTTGACTCCTTTAACTTCGCAATTAAGGTGATTATACATGATTATGAACTTCTTGTGTTCATTATTAGACAGCTACGTTCATTATTTACTTAATTTCTACATAATTCACCAAAAGCATGTATCGAATCAAAAATCTCTTATCCATTTATTATATTAATAGTATAAATTCATAGAAAAACCTCACCCCGAGCAGTAAGTACTGCCCAAGATGAGGATTTGCGGTAATTTATTCCGTTATTGTTTGAAATTTCTTTTTGAAGCTGACCTTCATATAAATGTAGCTTAATAATGAACAACTAATCATTAATGCTAATAACGGCCATACACTACTCCAGAATAAGCCCATATCGCCACTTGAAATCGCTTGTTTGAATCCCGTTACCGTATATGTCATTGGTAAAAATGGATTAATTGCTTGTAGCCAATTCGGCACTAGTTCAATCGGGAATGTACCAGCTGAACTAGTTAATTGAAGTATGAGCAAGACGATCGCAATAAATCTTCCGACATTATCCATCGTCACACATAATAATTGAATTAACATCATATAAGTCAAACTTGTAATAATCGTGAATAAGAAGAATGCTCCAAGATTCATTACTTCTAAATTAAGAATCGGTAAAATAGATAGACCCAGAATAATAGCTTGAAGAATCGCTATTAGTCCGACAACAGCTGTTTTACCAGCATACCAGCTTCTACCGCTATGCGGCTTCAATGATGGTTCTCTCATAGAATATACGACAGTAAGCAACATACATCCAACGTATAAGCCAAGTGAGATAAAGTAAGGAGCAAATCCCGTACCATAGTTAGGTACATCAGAATAACTGCTTGTCGTTAATACGACAGGCTCAACGAATTGCTCCTTCATCTGCTCAGTTAATGTAAGATTAAGCGATTCTCCATTAGCATCACCTAATTTTGTTGCAAGTTCATTCGCGCCTTCATCAAGCGTAGTTAGACCTTCTACTAATTCCTTATTACCGGCAACCAGTTCTTTACTGCCTGATACGAATTTATCACTAGAACCTTTAAGTGACTGTAAACCTTTTGCCAATTCGGAAGAGCCTTCTGAAGCAGAAGTAATTCCTGCAACCAATTGATTTGCCCCTTGCTTAGCATCAGTAAATTTCGTAACTAATTGATTCGACCCAGAGGACAAGCTACTCAATCCATTAACAACTTGGGAGGATCCAGTTATTAGTTGACTTTCACCTGACTCTTGTGCCAACAAGCCATTGACCAGTTGTTCACTGCCCGCTATTAATTGTTGGAATGACTCACTAGCTGCTAATTCACTATTTTGGCTTGCTAACTGCTGTAAACCTGCTTGTAATTGCATCGCACCTTGCTTAAGCGAAGTTGTTCCTTCACTAATATTATTAAGTCCCGTATCTAAGCTTGCATATTGCTTGGACAGCTGAGAAATACCACCATCTAAATCTTTTGCACCTTCAGCTAGTTGAGACAAGCCGTTATTAAGATTCGTACCACCAGTTTGTAAAGTAGCAAGTCCACCTGATAATTGCGTTCCAGCAGTGTTTAATTGAGCAGCACCAGTCTGTAATTCAATCAAACCATCCGCTAAAGTCTGTTGACCATCAAGTAATTTAGTAGCACCAGTCTTAGCCGAATCTGTACCGTCCGCTATTTGATGTGCTCCTTCGCTTGCTGCTTGTATACCTTCAAGCGCTTCTCCAATCTGATCGTAAATAGAAGAAACATATGTTTTGGATATTTGTTGATTAAGCAATGTCGTCATCTGAGCTGTCGCTGTACCACCAATCTGACCAGCTAAAAAGTTATATCCTTCATTCGGTGTATAGATTAATTCTGCCTGCTCCGGATGATCACCTACTAGTGATACAGCTTGTTCTGAAAACTTTTGAGGAATTTCAATCATAATATAGTAATAATTATCTTTCAGTCCTGTAACTGCTTCTTGCTTACTTACAAATTCATAATTAAAATCGCCCGACTCTTTCAATTGATCGACAAACTCATCACCAATTGTCATTTGCTCTCCATTATATTCTACTCCAACATCTTCATTCACTATCGCTACCGGAATTTTGTCTAGCTTAACATAAGGGTCCCAAAATGCTCCTAAAAATAACGCGGAATATAATAATGGGATCAACATTACCGCTATTACTGGTATGACAACTTTTTTGTTCCGAACAATACTATTTAGCTCTGACCCGATTTGACTTCCTCTTGACATCATTCGTCCACCTCTACCTTTTTCGTCTGTGCTGCTCTTGCTGTACTCACTGCTCTATACGCGTATTCGTCCAACTGACCATTTCACTCATTCAGTCATTTTATTTCAAAAGAAAAGGCTTCTCTATGAAATAGCCAAGCCCTTCTCTAAGTAAAACCGTAAACGTTGAGCAATTTCTTGTTTTTGCAACTTTTCATGATTTGTACTCCACTCGACAGCAAGAGCGGTATATAAGCGAAGCATAACAAATGCGGTCATTTGCGTATCGCATGCTTTAATTTCTTGACGCTTGATCGCGCGTTCGATTTTTGCTGCAATATGCTCAATAATTACCTGTTCCATCTGTGATAATGCTTCATTGGCCATTGGCGTACCAATCTCTCTTACTTCCTGTGTTAACTTCAATGCCAATTCATGATCTTTGCGGAATTCCAATAACTCATTTAATGCCTCTGTTAAATTATCAAAAAATGAACGTTCCTCACTAATTACTTTTTCAGCAACGAGCTTCATTTCTAACAATAATTTATTCATTACCTCTTGAAATAACTGCTCCTTATTGGAAAAAAACGTATAGATCGTACCTTTACCAACATTAGCGATTTTGGCTACTTGTTCCATTGTCGTACCTTTGTAGCCGAATAAAGAAAATGACTTTGAAGCGGCATCTACAATTAATGATCGTCTATCTACAGACATGTTATCACCTCCGAATTAATGAGTTTTTTCAGCCGATTATTTGTAATATGCTGCCTTTATGCTTACCTAGTAGTCTTTTCCTTATGACTAGATGACCACTAGACTAATTGACCACTGAACTTAATGACCAATTAACGATATTGGTCAACTGGTATTATTGTATATTGTATTTCATGTTTTTGCAATACTTTTCATAATCTTTGTTCATTAATTGTAACAGCAGTTGCACATTGGCACTTATGCATGATTAACGTTATAATGTACATATACTATTTCACATCGAGGGAGAGATTATTAATGACATATAATGAAATCACATCACAACAACAATGGGAAGAAGCTTTTGAACGCTCCAACGACCATCCCATCGTTATCCTGAAACATAGTACAACTTGTCCTGTTAGCGCTAATGCTCATGATGAATTCAACAAATATTTATCTGACACGCCTCGTGAGGACGTTGAATATTTAATGGTAAAAGTTATCGAATCTCGCCCAATTTCTTTGCAAATTGCTGAGGATACAGGTATTAAACATGAATCTCCACAAATTATGATGCTCGATAAGAAAGAAAAAGTATGGAGTACTACACATTGGTCAGTAACAAAAGCACATATCGCCGCTGTACTTGACTAATTACGATAACTATTGAACATACAATACGCCAACTGATAAAGAGGATAACCGTCCTCCACACCAGTTGGCGTATTTATCTTATTCCATCAATAAATGTTTAATCGATATCTCTTGCCATATCTAGCCCCATAATGAATAATTCTCGCTAACATAACTCGATCGCGCATAATAACAAACATTCGATGGTCTGGATGAGTATTAAACTCTACAATCCATGGACGCAGATGATGATCAATTGCAATATCAATTCCAATCTCATTTTGTCCTTTGAAATGTTTACGAACCTGATGCATAACGGCTAAACTTAACTTTTCAATTTGCGGAATAACAATTCTCTGTTGTCTTGGAGACAGTAAACTATCTATAGTTCCTACCGCGCCACCGCTTCCACCATTACTTACAACACGTCCACGTTGCGAGATACGGCCTGCTATTCCAGTAACTTCAAATCCGCCAGCTGGACTACGCTGAACGACTACGCGAAAATCGAATAATCTCCCTCCATATCGAAGGGAATAGATTCCTTTCTGAACAATATAGGTTTCACCTTTTATATGACGTGCTAATGCCTGTATTAAACTTTCAAAATTAGTATATGTTACTATTGTTCTATCAACATGACTACTATATTCACCGTTTTTTTTCGTGACCCGAATGACTCCTCTACCTAGTGAGCCATTTTTCGGCTTAATATATACCATGCCATACTTTGCTAGCATTAAATGTAGCGTTGAATGAGAATATGTTTTCGTCGTAGGAATATGTGACTTAATATAACTATTACCTAATAAAATATTTGTTTTAATCATTTTATCGGATTTCCGTCTAGTTCTTCTAGCAGTTATTCGTACTTGCCTTCCCCAATTCATCCTAAACATGTTGTTGCCTCCCCAGATAGCTTCATAATAAGATATGAAATTGGAACAAGTTTCGCCATGGTCATATAACTCCATTAGGAATCAGATACTCATTTGTGTTAAAATACTAGTTAGCATATACATAAAGGAGAATACTCAATGCATCTGAAAAAATTAACCGTATTAATCGTAATGCTGCTTGTACTTAGTGCATGCGGTGAAGAACCTGCTCCAAGCAACAATAACACAGGAACTGCTGGCTCTAACACAGCAACTGCAACACCTACTCCAACCCCTGAGCCAGAACTTGAATTACTTGATTCAAGTCAGCATCCTGAAGTTACAATAGAGATGAGCAATGGTGGAATTATTAAGCTTGAACTATATCCTGAAATTGCCCCTAACACGGTGAACAGCTTTGTCTCACTAGTACAACAAGGCTTCTACGATGGTCTTATCTTCCATCGTGTTATACCTGGATTTATGATTCAAGGTGGAGATCCCGAAGGAACTGGCGGAGGTGGACCTGGCTACAGTATTAAAGGTGAATTTACTGCCAATGGTTTCGAAAATCTATTGCCGCATACACGCGGTGTAATTTCTATGGCACGTAGCCAAAGCATGGATAGCGCGGGCTCACAGTTTTTCATCATGCATGCTGTATCACCCCATCTTGATCAACAATATGCTGGATTCGGCATGGTAACAGAAGGATTAGAAGTTGTTGATGAGATCGTAGCACAAGAACGCGGTAAGAATGATCGTCCACTTGAACCATTAGTAATGACTAAAGTAACCGTTGATACGAAGGACTTGGAGCTAGCAGAACCAGAGAAAATGTAGATGAGGGGAGACTACCGGTATGAATGAAATTCCTATTGCAAAAGTAAGAAGCAATCAGATCGGCATTGTCATCACATTGTTAATTGCGATTATTGCACAAATGCCTTGGCTAATCGCAATTGTATGGCTTGTTCAAGTTATGACCCGTTTACTCGGTGCTGGTGCAAATACATTTGTCATTATATTAGAGCCGATTGCTCAAAAGATTTATGGTAAGAAAGAAACCGAAGCTGCAGAACTGCAGAAATTCAATCTTTCATTAGGTATTACATTTCTATCAATATCACTAATATGTCTTTCTCTAAATTGGACAACTGCTGCTTATATTGTGGCAGGCGCAATGGCATTGGCGGCACTTAGCGCATTATTAGGCTATTGTATTGGATGTACAATCTATTACCAGTACAAGAAATATCAAGCACTGCGTAAAACGACAAAATCACAATAATATAGAGTTATATTCTGAAACTTTCTACCTTAGTAACTACGATCACTTAACAGTCACTACAATAATCTCAAGCCACAATATACTGTCAGCATAAAAAAGCACCTCTCCATTATCCATTTGCTATGCTTATCGCATGCGAATGACTATGGTAAGAGGTGCTTTTCAATTGATCATTAATTATGATCAAAACTGTAATGAAGCCTTACTACTGTGCAGATTGCAGTTCTCTTTCATCCACCAGTATTAATTGCCCCATCGCTATTGCGATTCGCTGCTCATGAATAATGAGATCACGCAGCATTTCAAAATCAGGCCGAACAATAAGATTTTCTTGATATGCCGAGCGACGTGCAAATGGACGACGTGCCCGATTCAAGTTTTCAATAATACCCTCGCTCGT
>DXHF01000487.1 GCA_019113605.1 Candidatus Paenibacillus intestinavium | reverse complement strand
TCTGCTGTCCGTTCACGTACGCTCAATTCAAGCGTATTATTATGCTGTTGAAGCTGAATATGAAGCTGCCTTGTTTTCAATAAATTATTGATACGGAGAATAACTTCCATTCGATCATAAGGTTTAGTTAGAAAATCATTAACGCCTGCCTGTAATACCTCTTTCTTAGCTTCCAATGTCATATCAGCAGTAAGCATTAATACTGGCAAATAATTATTAATTCCCGTCTGTTCGCGAATCAGCTTTAATGCCTGTAAACCATCCATCCCAGGCATATGTAAATCGAGCAATATTATGTCTGGATTAATCTCTACTAACATCTTTTCAATCTGATAGGGGTCCATCGTGCTATACAATTGACCAAATCCAGCACGACTAAGTATTCGCTCCAAGAGGCTTATATTATATTCTTGATCATCAACGATTAATATTTTTGCTGACTTAAGTTCAAGTTCTTCCATTTCTTATGCTCCAATCGTAGATTATACGTATATTACTATTTATGCAGACGATATGCATTGAAAGTTCACTCTACACTCTTTGCCAATTTCGCTTCGATCTTTCCTAATAACCGCTCCAGCATAATTGGCTTTGTATCAAAATCATCACAGCCCGCGCGGTACGCCTTTTCTTCATCACCAGCCATCGCATGGGCAGTTAAAGCAATAATAGGAATTCTATTCGTCTTCGGAGTGTTTTTAATAATTGTCGTTGCCTCCCACCCATCTAGAACCGGCAAACTCAAATCCATCAAAATAAGATCGGGACACTCCTGAATGGCTAGATCTACCCCTTCCCTACCGTCTTCTGCCGTAATAACCCGAAACCCTTTGCGAACCAAGCGGCGAGAAAGCATATCACGATTCATCTCATTGTCTTCAACTAGCAAAATGGTATGCATATCATTCCAACTCCTTTCCACTCATTAGCTGGCGAATTTCAGTCAATAATGATTTACGATCGAATGCTCCCTTTTGAATGACGTTCTTCACATAGCCTTGTAATCTATTACGATCTTCTACTGTAATAGACTTCGCTGTCAGTACCACAATCGGGATGTTTCTCCACTCATGCCGCTTGCGCATTTCTTCAACGAATTGAAAACCGTCCATTTCCGGCATCATCAAGTCCAGCATAATTAATTGGGGAATTTCCTTAGCTATACATTCCAATGCGACTCTACCATTATGAGCCTGGGTTACGATATAGCCCTCTTTATGCAATAGTTTCGCCATTAGTTCACTTGTCGCCGTATCATCCTCGATAACTAGAATCGAATGATCGATACGGTTGGACACATATTTGTCTAGTACATTAATCAATTGCTCACGTTGTACAGGCTTCATCAAAAACTCAGAGGCTCCAAGTGTATAACCGAGTTGTTTGTCGCTTGTCATCGACCAGATCACAACAGGAATTCCCGATAATTCAGGATCAGCCTTCAAAGACAACAATACGCTCCACCCATCCATACTCGGCATCAAAATATCAAGACAAATAACTTTCGGTCTTAGTTTCTTAGCTAGCAAAAGTCCCTCCTGCCCATTTTCAGCAAATGCTAGCTTCCATCCTTCTTTGGACAGATATCGTTCCATCAGTTGACGGTTGAAAGGCTCGTCATCAATAAGTAAAATACTTACCTCACTATGTTCTTGCGATGATTCATTGGGTGCCGTTGTCATTACATTCGTAATAACCTGCATTTCCACAGGGGTAATCGGAATCCAACACGTAAATGTACTGCCAGCTCCAAGCTCACTTTCAACGCGAATATCACCATTGATAAGGGTACAGAAACGTTGGCTAATTGCTAGTCCAAGACCCGTCCCTCCATATTTGCGCGTTGTGGAAGAATCAGCTTGCATAAATGGCTGAAACAGCTTCTCAAGTTGTTCAGCACTCATGCCAATTCCAGTATCCTGCACGCGGAAGCTATAGCCTTCCACATCATCTCTTCGTTCACGGTAAATATTGAGGTTAATCATGCCAGCACTAGTAAATTTGTTCGCATTACTAAGTAAATTAAGTAAAATTTGCCGTAGCTTCGTTACATCTGTCGTTATTTCACCCTGCTCACATTGGATTTCCAGTTGATTGTGATTCCCTTCAATTAGTAGTGTAATTGTCGCGATCACATCTTGAATCAACTCCGTCAATTCACAGGTCTCAAAGTGAATATCCATCTTGCCCGCTTCAATCTTTGAAATATCCAGAATATCATTAATAAGTGAAAGCAGATGATTTCCCGCCTTGCTGATTTTTCCTAAATCCTCCGCAAATATAGGCTCATCCAGCTCTTCCGCTTCCTCTTTCAGCATTTCGCTATACCCGATAATCGCATTAAGCGGCGTTCTTAATTCGTGACTCATATTGGCTAGAAATTGGCTTTTGATCATATTCGCTTTAATAGCTTCATCATGGGCTTTCTCAAGCTGTGCTGTACGTTCCACTACCAATTCTTCCAAATGATCATTCAATTGTCGTAACTCTTGATTCATAATGTAGATCTCATCTGATTTTTCTTGTATTTCCGAATCTTTATGAGAAAATAGCTTGGATATGTATATTCCAATTAATGATAGCCCAAGCGTAAATAATGTGCCGCCCGATATAAAGTAGGCGAGTCGTTTCTGGTCTAATTCTATACCTGAAGATAGCATAGCGTTGCCGTCTACATGAAACTCAGCAGCCATCATACCTGTGTAATGCATCCCAAAAATCGCAGCCCCCATAATCAAGCCACTTCCAAGCTTCTTCCAGCCTACATAGCGTCCTTCACCTTTGCGGAAATAGAACGACAGCCAAAGTGCTGCAATAGATGCAACAAAGGCGATTACGATAGAAATTACGAAGTAGAAGATGTCATACTTAATATCAATTTGCATCGCAGCCATTCCAATATAATGCATTGCTACAATTCCGATCGCAAATAACAACCCACCGACAAATAGCTGTAATAGCGTTAATTGGTTGCGCCCCACAATCAATAATGCAATAAAGGAGGCGATAACAGCGACAACTACCGACAGTAACACAACTGATAAGTCATACATAATCGGTACTGGAAGCGTGAAGGCAAGCATAGCGACAAAATGCATCGACCAAATACCCGCTCCCATAGCGACAGCACCGAACAAAAGCCATAACCAACGATTTCTTCCTTTGGATACACTTATTATTCCTGTTAAATCTAGAACAGTATATGAAGCTACGACTGCAACAATATATGAAAACATCGTAAGTAATAGATCATGTGAGCCATGCATATGTTCCATTGATGTACGTCCCCTTAGTATAAGATATAATGACATTAAACTAATTTTCCCATACACATATAATATCATTTAATCGCTTCAGTGGGCGTATATTCGACAATTACTGACTAGCTTTTCTAATAAATTATTCATTATATTAATTGTTCAAGTCGTATAATAGTCACTAGTCCATCATCTGCAATACCTATTCCAACAAAGGTACTTCCCTTCACTTCTCTACCCTCTTTTGTTTTGATTTCGTCTAGTAGTCTGACTATTCCTATTACTCTTTGCAGATTGCCGACGCATGTTTGTCCATTTCTGACCAGCAAGCTCGGCAATAATAGCTCCCGCTAATAAAAACATAATAAGAAAGCTCCAATGTAGGCCCTCAAATACATAGAAGTAGATGAAACAA
>DXHF01000486.1 GCA_019113605.1 Candidatus Paenibacillus intestinavium | reverse complement strand
CTTTTTACCTTAGCTTTGCCGCATTACGCCGCAAAATGACTTGGTTAGATACTTTGAAAATGTTATTATCTAGCTATATAGGTAATATTATTGGAGCAATTTTGTTCGCAATTCTTGCTTGGTTGACACAGCTTTTTGCTGATGCTAATGTCCATACTTTTCTACTGGAAGTTGCACACAAAAAAGTCGATGCTTCAACAATCGAAATATTTTTCCGCGCTATTTTATGTAACTGGCTTGTATGTTTAGCATTTTTCATTCCATACTTCATGAAAACTGATGGAGCAAAAATGTTCGTCATGGTATTGTTGGTATTCAGCTTCTTTATCGCTGGATTTGAACATAGTATCGCAAATATGTCTGTTTTCGCTATATCTATAGCAGCCCAAGGCTGGGGAGTACTTAGCATCGGAGATATACTACATAACCTCATCCCTGCAACATTAGGTAATATAATGGGCGGCGGTGTACTTATGGCCACGTTCTATTATTATCTCAACAAACCTTATTTCAAAGAGAGTGGGGAATAACTATGAAAACACGTAAACTTGTTATGATCGGTACAGGTGCAGTAGGCTCTACAACGGCATATACGCTATTGCTTCGCAATCGCGTCGATGAACTCGTTCTTATCGATGCTAATCACGCAAAAGCAGCAGGTGACGCACTAGATATGAATCACGGAATGCCATTTGTCGGCGGAGCAAAGTTATGGGCAGGTACTTATGCTGATTGCGTAGGTGCGGACATTATTATTATTACTGCAGGCGCGGCACAAAAGCCTGGTGAATCTCGTACAGATCTATTGCAACGTAATGCAGATATTTTTGATAGCATCATTAAACAAATATTACCGTATAACCAAGATGCGATTCTTCTCATCGCGACAAATCCAGTAGATATTATGAGCTATGTAGCGCTGAAGAAATCTGGCTGGCCAGTTCATCGTGTTATCGGATCTGGTACATTGCTGGACAGTGCAAGATTCCGTTACTTACTGGGCAAAGAATTGAAAATTGATCCTCGAAGTGTGCATGCTCATATTATTGGTGAGCATGGTGATTCTGAACTTCCAGTATGGAGCTTAGCTAACGTTGCAGGAGTAGATCTCGAGCTTGCTGATGATACGAAGCAAAATATTTTCACAAATACCCGCGACGCTGCTTATGAGATCATCGAGGCAAAAGGCTCTACTTACTATGCCATTGCTCTAGCGATTGACCGTATTGTAACGGCCATCTTTGATGATGAGGGTGCTGTATTGAACGTATCTACATTATTAGATAATTATTGCGGAGTGTCTGATGTCTATCTAGGAGTACCATGTATCGTGGATCGTAGCGGAGTTCGTCAAACACTGCAGTTGAATCTAACGCCTGATGAACAACAATTATTCGAGAAATCTGCCAATAAGCTTAAAGGCATGATTGATAGCTTGAATCTTGAACTTGATTACAACAAAATGTAATTGATCATTATAGCTTCAACTTGTACTAAGGTCTGTATGAATGGGAAAAGCAAACCGTTTCCCTATTCATGCAGACTTTTTGTTATGCATTGCGCCATGTACACTCTAAAGTATAATTTTTACTAATTGCCTATACTTCATAATTTCAACTAACCGTTATCCATGTCACAACCAAAGCAAAAAGGATACTTGGGTATATCCGCGAATGCGAATATAATCAAGTATCCTTCTATAACTTTCGATCATATGACTGTACATACAAAGTTCATATCGAAAATCAATTATAATGAGCTTATGCCACATCACTATTGATTTTCTAATTCTTCTTTGCTTACTAATGCAATTAGGCCATTAACTGCTTGTTCAGCATCTGAACCTTCGGCACTAATTGTAATTTCCGTACCAGAGCTTATTGCAAGACTCATAATACCCATAATCGACTTTGCATTCACTTTTTTATCGTCCTTCTCAACAAATACCTCGGAGGAAAATTTGTTTGCTTCTTGAACGAATAATGCTGCTGGTCTTGCGTGTAGTCCTGTTTTTAGACGAACAACAACTGGAAGCCTTGCCATGATAAACATACCCCCTATATAATTGAATCACTAATTCATTCATTCGTAATCATTCATAATCGTTCATAATTAAAGCTTTACAAATTATTATACCATTTTCGCACTGTTTCTACTAGGATAAAGTTGAACCATTTCGTATTTTTTCAGCAAGTTCGTCTATTTTGCGTAAACGATGATTAACACCCGACTTACTTACTTTCACTTTAAGCATCTCTCCAACTTCCGTTAAGTTCAAATCAGGATGCTGTAAGCGCACTTCAGCTACCTCACGAATTTTATCAGGTAAATTTTCAAGACCAAATTCTCTTTCAAGAAGCTTTATATTATCGATTTGTCTTACCGCAGCACCAATCGTTTTGTTCAAGTTAGCAGTTTCACAATTGACGATTCGATTTACTGAGTTACGCATATCACGCATAATCCTTACGTCCTCAAATTTGAATAAAGCTTGATGCGCACCGATTATGTTGAGCAACTCAATAATTTTCTCGCCCTCTTTGATGTAAAAGATAAACCCTTTTTTGCGTTCAATGCACCTGGCATTCAAGTGAAATTTATTAGCAAGATCGACTAATGACTTACAATGTGCTTCATACATCGATGATATCTCAAGATGATAGGAAGATCCTTCTGGATTATTAACTGAACCACCGGCTAGAAAAGCTCCCCGTAAATAAGAACGCTTGCAGCAATTCTTCTTAATAATATCTTTATCAATCTCTGAGGTAAACATAAATCCTTCAGACACAATTTTCAACTCACTCAATATTTCTTGCACTCGCTCAGGCATCCGAACAATATAAACATTGTTCTTTTTCAAGCGCATTTTTTTACGAACAAGCAATTCGACGTGTACTTCAAAGTGCTTCTTCACGAGTGTATATATTCTACGAGCAATCGCAGCGTTTTCTGTTGAAATATCTAATACGACCTTGCGGCTCGATAAACTGACAGAACCGTTCATGCGCATTAGAGCTGCTAATTCTGCTCTTTCGCAACAGTTATCTGTCTGAATCATCGTTAATTCCTTCTTGGTCTGTGCCGCAAAAGACATTTCGACTCACCTCTTTCTAAGCATCCAGTTCTCAACTAGTTTGTAAATATGATGGCTTAATCGCTCTGCATCATGTCTCAAAAACGTACGGAATAATACAAGTTGATCCGCAATAACATGATAACCTCGCTTTGTTACTTCATCAATGTCTAGTTGCACTGCTTTTGCACCTATCTCCGCGTATTTACTTTCTACGTGAGGAGGTATTTCACCATTATTTACAATAACATAATCGAACAAATGATGACCAATATGATCGTAGATCGCATCTAGATGATCACTAACAGAATAGTTATCAGTTTCACCTGGCTGTGTCATAACGTTACAAACGAATAATTTTACTGCTGCTGATTCTACAATAGCTTGCGCTAGCTTAGGAACCATTAGATTTGGCATGATGCTAGTGTAAAGACTTCCTGGACCGATAAGAATCGCATCCGCCTGCTTAATTGCTTCAACAGCATCTGGCAGTGGCTCGACATCCTGCGGTTCTAGAAAGACGCGCTTAATCGCTCCACCAGCTTTTGGAATCATCGATTCACCAGTAATAATCGTTCCATCTTCCATCTCAGCCTTCAATACAATTGCACCATTGGCTGCAGGCAATACCGTTCCTCTTACAGCTAGCACTTTACTAAGCTGCTTCACGCCCGTTACAAAATCACCAGAAATATCCGTCATTGCTGCTAACATTAGATTGCCCAAGCTATGGCCCGCTAATCCTGTCCCTGATGTAAAGCGATATTGTAATACATCTGCTAGTAATGGCTCCGCATCTGCCAATGCCGATAACACATTTCGAATATCTCCAGGTGGAGGGATATGTAGTTCATTCCGTAGTATACCAGAGCTACCACCATCATCGGCTACAGTAACGATCGCTGTAATATCTAAAGGCTTTTCTTTCAGCCCTCTTAGCATGACCGATAAGCCAGTACCTCCACCAATTACAACTATTTTAGGGCGTCCGACTTCCTTCTGCACGATAAGCATGCTCTCCTCTCGTTACTGCCTGTCGCGCTCTGAATCACGATGACTAACACGTATCTGTTCTGAGGCTTTAAGTTTCAGAGCCGTACCTAAGTACTCAGAGATAGCTACTGAGCGATGCTTTCCACCCGTGCACCCTATTCCGATTACGATCTGACTTTTCCCTTCCTCATCATATTGAGGAATAAGATATTCTAACATATCTACTAATTTCACCAAAAACTTTTGCGTTTCTGGCCATTTCATGACATATTCATATACATCGGGATGCTTACCAGTATTAGGACGAAGCTCATCTACATAATGAGGATTTGGCAAAAAACGGACATCAAATACGAGATCTGCATCCAGTGGTATACCGTATTTGAATCCAAAAGAAGTAATATTTACCGTTAAAGATTTGGATTGCATCTGACCAAAATGATTAATAATGCGTTCCTTCAGCATGGCCGGCTTCAAATCGCTAGTGTTAATAACTAATGAAGCTTTTCCTTTCAAATCCTCTAACAATGTTCGTTCTGCGCGTATACCTTCCAATGGCATACTATGCTGAGACATGGGATGTCTACGTCTACTTTCCTTATAACGCTGAATAAGTGTTTCGTCCTTCGCATCTAGAAATAAAATTTCAGAATTAATCGTATGATGCTCACTTATATAATCAAGCGATTCGGATAAAGACGTGAAAAATTCTCGACCACGCAAATCGATAACTAAAGCTACTTTGCCGATTTTCCCATTGGATTGCTCGATCAATTCAGCAAATTTCGGAATAAGCACTGGTGGTAAATTATCTACGCAGAAAAAGCCTAGATCCTCTAAGCTTTGAACCGCAATTGTTTTTCCTGCACCAGACATCCCAGTAATAATAACAAGTTGTGACAAAGTCGTTGTCGCTCCCACCTAGCAACACCTACTATCCTCTTAGAATTAGACCAGCTGCGCCAACTACACCAGCGTTATTTCCTAGCACCGCAGGTACAATCTTAACACTGGTTTTCGAAGCTTCTTGCGTATATTTTTCAAATACTTCTTTAATCTGATCAAATAAGAAATCACCAGCTTTAGCAACGCCACCACCGATAATATAACACTCTGGATTCAAAATAACGGACATCATTGCCATAGAACGACCAAGGTAATATGCTGCGCGCGCAACGATACGCGTTGCTACTTCATCGCCTGCTTTCGCTGCATCAAGAACGTCTTTAGCCATAATTTCTTCCACATCTACTAGCGAAGTACGATCCCCGCGTGCAACGGCTTCCTTAGCCATACGAATAATACCTGTAGCAGAAGAAACGGTTTCAAGGCAACCCATTTTACCGCAGCCGCATTGAATTGCTTCAAGATCCGGTACGATTGCCATATGACCGATCTCGCCGGCAACGCTTTGGAACCCTTCTACAATTTTACCATCAATAATAATTCCACCACCAACGCCAGTACCAAGTGTATACATGACACAATTGGCAATACCACGTCCCGCTCCAGCCCAAGCTTCTCCTAGCGCCGCAACGTTTGCATCATTGTTTACTTTTATTATTGTATTAAGCTCTTTCTCCAAAAAGCCTTTAAGATCAACATTATTAAGATTTAAATTCGGTGAATGCTTTATTGTTCCATTAGGGATATCCAAGAAGCCTGCGATACCAATACCAACACCGCCGACTTGCTCCCATTCATAATCAGTTTGTTCAACAATTAATTGGACGTACTGTGCAATATTATGAAGAATAGCATCTGATCCTTTGCTAACCTCTGTTGGTCCTTCATATGTTTGTAATAATATACCTTCTTAATTACAAATTCCTAGCTTTACAGTTGTACCACCAACGTCAACACCAACATAAATTTTTTCAGACATGACAAAGTCACCTCGTTCATAATATAAAGTTCCATTTCAACTATAAGCGTTGTAAACGCAATGGTCAAGCATCGTAAATTACCATCTAATATTACCATATTATAAACAGTAAAAGACTATTGCTTATGGATTTTCTCACATAGCATAGTCTTTTCAGCCACTCGAATACTACTAGATTAAGATTACTGCTTGTTGTACTTCTTTCATGTCATCATCCAAGAATATGTCATTGATTTCATCTTTCTCTTCACTTCACATATTTCATCAATTTGTTTGACACGCTTGCTAACCGTAGAAATACTCGTACTATAACGAAGAGCAACATCATGATACGTAACCGATCGATTGTACATTTTTGCAGTTAAATACTCTATCGCTGCAGCCCAAGCTTCAATTTTGTTCAACTTTGGCGTCGTTCTGGAGCTTTTACTTAAGAAATTAATCCACAACGTAATCATATCATGCTGCTCTATTACATTAAAATACTTTGCCGTTTTGGTGATGGCAAGTTGAGCAACTTCTTCCCAGTTCAGATCAGCATATATTAGCTCCGGAGATGGCATAGCAGGTACGCGCTCAGCTTCAACATTGATTTTTTGTCCACTAATCATTACGTGGAATGCTTCATTCATGCCCATCGAACGAAGAACAAACATCGCAATTTGTTTCAAATAATCATCTTCATCTGGCAACAATAGAAACTGCCTCATCGCCATAGCTACTTGTTCATCTGCATAAGACTCCATAGCTTGAATACTTTTTAGCTTCGCTGCATAATTGCCATGTTGTAGTGCCCAATAGAAAAATGCTTTCAATAATTGAGGTTCAATAGCTACTCCACGTTCAGAGGCTTGATGCTCCCATGCCGCCATTTGCTCTTCTACCGAATGATAAAAACTATAGGTAAGAGAAGATTTCAATGGTTCTTGCTTAATAATATTCAATAATTCCAAAAAATATTGTGGAATGGAAGATTGTTCATCCATCGCCTTATACATTTCCCAATATTTTTTGGCTACATCATACTTTGCAATATTACAAGCCGCTATAGCTGCAAAATGATAAACACAAGTATCCTTCTTCGCCTCACCTTCTCTAATTAACCGAGAAAAGTGACGAAGTGCAATCCGATGCTCCTTCAAGATGCCCATCGTAGTAGCCATCTTGAACGTATGCTCTTGATAGAAGGGATCAATATTTTTCAGCGTTTGCAGCAAAGCATGCAGTGCGCTTGTTTCACCTTCATAATGATAGAACAATGCGAGATTGCAAAGTGCATGCAAGTTGCCAGGTTCCTCGACTAGAACTTCTTCAATCGCTTGTTTCCCTTCCTTTTTGAAGCCAACATAATAATAGGCTAACGCCAAATTGTTACGTGCAGCAAGGAAATCAGGATTTTCTTTCGTTATCGTCTGAAGTAATTGGATAGCGTCAGCATACTGACCCTTCTCAAGCAACTCACGTGCGTGAATATGTTCATAGACGCCTGCTCTTGCTTTTACTTTCGTTATTGAAGTCGGTCGTTCAAGCTCTAACTCAAGATATTCAATCATCTCTTCAGCTTCCTCTAAATATTGACCTTCTTCGTCTTTTTGCAAATATTGAATAAGCTCTCGTTCAGCATCTTCAAAAAACTCCATATTCGCAAAATTATTCGCCATGTAGAAATGACATTCCGTCATACTCGGATCTATTTCATCAATTACTTTTTGTAAAATGTGATTGGATTCACCGTATTTACCTATTTCCGATAATACACCGGCTATGTTGCAATAGTTAATCGGATTGCTTGGCTCATAATCGACGGCTCTTTGAAAATATTTGAGTGCCTTGTCATAGTGAAATCTATCCAAGGAGCGCAGTGCTCGCTCATAGAAAAAGTTAGCATCCAAATGCATCGATATAATGTTACGATTTTCTCCTACTACCTTTTTGTTTCTATTCATCAACAAGGCACCTCCTTCTTCTGTAGTGATTCGATTATAACATAGTCGCTCTTGAAAACTACAATTGGAAAACAAAAACCGCGGATGACTAGTCGCCCGCGGTTAATATGTTTAGCTCATTTTGTGAAACGCTGCTACTAGACACCATTATTTTTGAATAGTGTGCTAATTGATCCACCATCCAAAATAATTTTTGTAGCTTCCGCTAATAGTGGTGCCACTGTCAGAATCTTGAAGCGATCTGGCGTATTTTCTGGTAAAGCAATAGTATCGGTAACGATCACTTCTTTGATACTAGGGTGATCTAATCTCGTAATCGCATTACCTGAGAATAACGGGTGGGTCGCACATACATACACATCTTCCGCGCCGCGTTCTTTCAAGCTTTCCACAACATTAACAATTGTACTACCCGTATCAATCATATCTTCAATAATGATTGGCGTCTGACCTGCAACATCACCAATAACATGAGTAATCGATGATTCATTGTGTGCCGTACGCTTTTTAATCATAATAGCAAATGATGTATCCAAATAGTTCGCTAGCTTCTCTGCTGTAGATGCACGTCCAGCATCTGGTGAAACCACAACCGGGTTCTTAATATTCTTAGATTGTAAATAAGAACTAATAAGATCTAATGCCGTCATGTGATCAACTGGAATATTGAAGAAACCTTGGATAGCTGGTGCATGTAAATCGATTGTCACTACACGTGTAGCCCCTACTGTCGTTAATACATCAGCTAACAATTTAGCTGAGATTGGTTCGCGTGGAGCTGCTTTTCTCTCCTGACGAGCATAGCCATAGTACGGCATAATAATATTAATCGTACGCGCTGAAGCACGCTTCGCAGCATCGATCATAACTAGCAATTCTATGAAGTGCTCGTTAATTGGATGAGAAAAAGATTGTACTAGGAACACATCACAATTCCGAATCGTCTCTTCATAATGGACATAAATCTCACCACTCTTAAAGCGGGAAAGTTTGATAGCCCCTAATGGTAAACCTAGATGTTCACTAATCTTCTGAGCTAGAGCGGGATTGGATGAACCCGAAAATATACGCACCTTGTCGCTTAACATGATACCCTCCTGAGCGTTTCAACCATATAAATTAAATGTAAACATGAGCTTACTTCTTGTCTTATTATACATTGATTTGTCAATAATTCAAAAAGAGAATATTACTATTTTTCGACAAAAATAAAAACTATCGCATTTTATTCGTTGTTTGCTTACCTTCACGCGATTTTAGCTCACTCATAATATCATCCCAAGATAGTCCACGCTCACGCATTAAAACGGAAAGATGATATATAAGATCGGTGGCTTCTGAGCGTAATTCATCATTATCATCATTTTTCGTAGCGATAATAACTTCCGCACTTTCTTCGCCAATTTTCTTCAATATTTTGTCGACGCCTTTGTCGAATAAATAAGTCGTATACGTTCCCGCAGGGCGCTCCGCATGACGCTGTGCAATAGTTTGCTCAAGCTGAGTCAGCATACTGAAACGGTCTTGCTCGACTAGTGCATGCTGTGCGCTTTGCTGATCTGCAATTTCAAGCTCATTCGTAAAGCAGCTATAGCTACCTGTATGACAAGCAGGACCTGACTGGATCACCTTAACAAGCAATGTGTCGCCATCACAATCATAAGACAAACTTACAATACGTTGCTTATGCCCGCTAGTTGCGCCTTTATTCCATAATTCATTACGAGAGCGGCTCCAAAACAAAGTGTAGCCTGACTCCTGAGACAACAATAAGGATTGTTCATTCATATATGCAAGCATAAGAACTTCTTTACTTTGCGCATCCTGGACAACAGTAGGCACTAGCCCGTTACTATCCCATTTAATATCGTTCAAGTTCATCGTACCTCTACTCCTTTTGAACGCAGATCTTCCTTAACTTCAGCTATGGTCATTTCCTTGTAGTGGAATATGGTCGCTGCAAGTCCGGCATCTGCATTAGCTTCTTTGAATACTTCAGCAAAATGCTCAACCTTACCCGCTCCGCCTGATGCGATAACAGGAATTCCAACCGCTGCTGCAACAGCCTTCGTTAAGCCAATATCAAAACCATCCTTCGTACCATCTGCATCCATACTCGTTAGCAATATTTCACCCGCACCAAGCTCTTCAACCTTGCGAGCCCACTCAACAGCATGCATACCAGTTGGCTTACGACCGCCATGAGTGTATACTTCCCAGTCCTGCCATTGTTCATTATAACGTGCATCAATGGCAACAACGATACATTGTGCTCCAAAACGGCGTGACCCTTCCGTAATTAGTTCAGGTGTAAGTACAGCAGCCGTATTAATTCCGATCTTATCAGCTCCTGCACGCAGTATACGAGTCATATCATCAACACTCGATATTCCTCCGCCAACTGTAAATGGAATTGTAATTTCCCCTGCCGTACGACGAACGACATCAATCATCGTTGCACGTCCTTCTACAGAAGCTGAAATATCAAGAAATACTAACTCATCAGCCCCCTCTTGATCGTACGTTGCAGCTAGTTCAACAGGATCTCCAGCATCACGCAAATTAACGAAGTTAACACCCTTTACTACACGGCCATCCTTAACATCGAGACATGGAATAATTCTCTTAGTCAGCATCGTTACCCCTCCTATTTTTTTCTGCAACTTCCCGAGTTACCCAGCAACGTGTACGTTGCAAGTACACGAGCGACTATGGTTCTTGCTCGTGGCTTTTAATCTTTTGCACAAGTCTTTTAATCCCTTGCACGAGGCTTAAAATAAAAGTTCAAAAAGCGGGCTTTCAGAACCGAGCAGATGGAGAAAATTTTTGAAAAGCGGAAGCGCAAGTGTACGTTATTGGTACATGCGAACCGTATTTTCGGAAATTAGCTTCATATGCGATGTCGACTAAGCTACGATAGCATAATCATCGTTATCAAAGTCCGCTTTTTGAACTTCCTATAGGGATAAGAAGTTTTTTAGTAACTGCATGCCCAGTTCACCACTCTTTTCTGGATGAAATTGCATACCGTATACATTGTTTTTCCCAACTATAGCAGTTACTGGCCCATTATAATCTCCAGTCGCTAGCAAATTGTCCTTATTAGTCGGTAGCACATGATAGGAATGGACGAAGTATACATGTCCTTCTGTTAAATTAAGAAATAGTGGAGACTGCTGCAAAAACTGAAGCTTATTCCAGCCCATATGTGGAATTTTGAAATCGCCTTTAAAGCGAACCACATCACCTTGTAACAGGCCAAGACCTTGATGTAAGCCATATTCCTCGCTTTGCTCAAATAACAATTGCATGCCTAGACATATACCAAGTAAAGACTTACCTGTTGCAGCAAACTGCTTTGTCACCTCAGCAAGTCCAGTCTCTTGCAAGTGTTGCATCGCATCTCCATAAGCACCAACGCCTGGTAAGATAACTGCATCCGCTGCAAGTATTTTCTCTGCATCTCCAGTTACTACTACTTCATAACCTAAGCGTTCAACTGCTTTACTTACAGAGTGTAGATTGCCCATCCCATAATCAATAATGACGATCATTGTTAAATCCCACTTTCTATCTAGGTAGAGCGTGTGCGCTCCATATTCGACGTCGATTAAGCTACGAAGCATAATCACAAGCAATGTAACAAAACCCAGCAATGTGTACGGAATCCGTACACGAGCGGTCATTGCCCTTGCACGAGGCTTTAAATAAAGGCTCAAAACATTCGGCTGTCAGCACCAAGAAGATGACCTTCAGCGAAAACGAGTAGCACAGTGTACGTTATTGGTACACGAGCACACACAGGCTTTCGATGGAGGGCATATTCGACGCCGAATCAGCTACGTAGCATCACATCGTGATCACAGTCGGATGTTTTGAGCTTCCTCTTCCAATTGAAGGTTCAAAAAGTGGGCTTTCAAAATCAAGCAGGTGAAACGTTACTTGAGAAAGGCGGAAGCGCAAATGTACGTGTTTGGTACATGCGAACCGCACTTTCCAAGTTCGTTTCAGATGCGATGTCGAATACGCTACATCAGCACTCGCATCGTTATCAAAGTCCATTTTTTGAACTACCTTATTAAAGGACGCCTTTTGTGGACGGCACGCCTTTTACCCTCGGATCAATACTAGTCGCTTCGTCTAATGCTCTTCCTAATGCTTTGAATATAGCTTCAATCATATGATGTGTATTAGAACCATAATGTACAATAACATGCAATGTAATCCGTGATTCTAGCGCGAATTTCCATAGAAACTCATGAACCAGATCAACAGCAAAGCTTCCGACTTGTGCAGCTGGATACTGGGCACGATATTCAAAATGTGGGCGATTACTAATATCAACAATAACTTGCGCTAACGCTTCGTCCATCGGAACAAACACACTTGCACAGCGCTTAATACCGGATTTGTCCCCTAGCGATTGCAGCAATGCTTGACCAAGCACAATGCCGATATCTTCAACCGTATGGTGATCATCTATTTCAATATCACCTCTTGCATCTACATCCAAATTGAAATGACCATGCTTCGTAAATGCATCGAGCATATGATTAAGGAATGGAACATCCGTCTGAATGGTTGATTCTCCTTGGCCATCAACATTAAAAGCTAACTTAATATCTGTCTCTTTCGTAGTACGAACAATAGAAGCTTCGCGTGTAGATTGTGCTGTCATCTATAATCATCCTCTTTCTATATGTTTGCTTTCGAGAAGGTTTATCCGTTCAATCCAAGGTAAGCTAGCTTATAGACGCTTGATATAGGCATCTACAAGCTAGCAAATAGATTATTGTCTTTCTTTATTCAAACGCATTTCGATCGCGCGAGCATGTCCTTCTAGCCCCTCATGACGAGCAAGCGTCATAATTTTATCTCCATTGTTCATTAACGCTTGTTTGCTATAGTAGATTAAGCTTGATTTCTTCAAGAAGTCGTCTACATTAACAGGAGATGAGAAGCGTGCCGTTCCATTCGTTGGAATAATATGATTCGGTCCTGCGAAGTAATCTCCTACAGGCTCTGAACTATACGGTCCAAGGAAGATCGCTCCTGCATTTTCAATAGATGCTAACAAGCTCATCGGATCTTCCGTAATAATTTCAAGATGCTCCGGAGCAAGCTGATTCACTACTTTAATACCTTCTTCAATGCTTTCTGTTAATAACACAGCTCCATATTGGTCAATGGAAGCTCGAGCAATATCATGACGCGGCAATGTCGCGAGCTGACGTTCGACTTCTTCAATAACCGCCTCAGCAAGTGCAACAGATGGCGTAACTAGAATAGCAGAAGCCATCTCATCATGCTCAGCCTGTGAAAGTAGATCCGCAGCAATATATTGAACATCAGCTGAATCATCAGCTAATACAACAATTTCACTAGGTCC
>DXHF01000485.1 GCA_019113605.1 Candidatus Paenibacillus intestinavium | reverse complement strand
ATGTTTCATGCACAAATTCTTGAGTAGTATCATTAAATATTTCGTACTCTAATTTGTACTGTACTGAATTCTGATTTCTAATTGGAGCATGCCAATAATCCTGTTCACCGGATCTGGTAATATAATCCCATCCTTGACCGTTATTGACCGTTATCAATGCATCACTGTAATAATTTTCCCTTTTGAATCGCAAATAATGAGTTAACGGAGATGTGAAATCAAGATCATTGATCGTAATAATATAATCATACTCCTGATCGCCTTCAGTAATTGTATATTCTATGAGAATATTATTTTCAAAATCAGCTTGTATATTTTCTTGTTCTATATCCTGCGTATCTATAGCTCCCTGGTAAATATCAATTGGGCTAGAAATCGGTACTGTAGTAGCCATATTCATATGAAATACTTTCGTACCTAATATGCTATGTTCCACTGTTATTATGAAACTCATCTCAACGTAATCCGGATACAAATACGTGGTAAATACTCCATCGCCATTTCCGTCTTGATCTCCATCTAGCTCATAAATGGGCTCACCATCACGTGTAACTTCCAATACCTGTATTGATGAATCTGTTGATTTGAATACAAGAATTACATCATCACGGTTTACTACAATTGGTTCTTCAACAAGTAGATTGGTGACATCTTCGTCATTATCCTCGCCGCTTTTAATATAAGTTACATCTGTCGAGATATCATTTGTTTGGATTTGAAGATCGAACGGCTTCTCTATTTGCGACCATGTTGGAGTCTCTGTTGGTCCTGGAGTTTCTGTAGGCCCTGGTGTTTCTGTCGGTCCTGGTGTCTCTGTAGGCCCTGGTGTTTCTGTCGGTCCTGGTGTCTCTGTCGGTCCTGGTGTCTCCGTAGGACGAGGACTCGGAGATCCCGATGAACCACTATTAGAGTTCCCCTGATCCGATTGTTGCTCATCTAATCTGTCCTGCTTCTCACGTTCGTATTTATCTCTCTCAGCTTGGCTAAGCTTCTCAAGCCATAGTTTTTCTAATGCATCAAGTCGATCCTGCTTCAATTTTTCCTCTTTAGCTTTTTGTTGGCTAGCCAAAAATTCTTTTTTTAATGCTTCTTGCTTTGCTTTCTCAGCCTTTAATTTTTCTAAACGCTGCTGCTCACTTAACTTCTTCGCTTCAAATTCCCAATCAACATCGTCTTGATTTTTATGCAGCTCATTATTGACTAGTTGCTGCTCTTTGATTATCTTTTGTAATTCTAACAACTGAGTCCCATCTAATTTTTGGAGCTTAAATGCTTCCTCTGCTAAAGCAAGTAATAAATTATATACATTATCCGTATATTGGTTTGCTGACAGTGGTAATTGATTAATTTCTGTTGGATAGCTTGTTGCTGCGAACTTATCCATCAACGATTGGTTCTCGTCAATTATCTTTTGTGCATTTTCCAAAATAGCTTGCATTACTTGAGCACTTGTTGATGCTAGCATTTGCGCTAATATTTGGTTATCAATGGAATTGACTTCTGAGTTTTCCTGCCCACTTATTGTTATTGAAGAAGCTGGATATATATTAGTTTGATCCGTATTACTACCATTGCCAGATGCACTAACTATTCCAGATGTCACTGCTAAATAAGTTAATCCTGTCTCAGGATTTACACCTGTAAAGAAATTTGTGCCTCGTACACCCATAATGGCAGTCGGGGTTTCCAATACAAATTCATCATCTTTATTTTTAATTGATTTTACATCGACCCACACTTTTCCTTGGAGCATACTTACTTTCGTTGTTGTACCACTTTTATTAGACAACTTACTAAATGTTACCTTAGTACTGCTCTCTAATATGAATGTGTCGTCTTCTGATGTTCCATTAGAGAATTTCAATACAACTGAACTTTTCTTACCAGTAGTTACGATATCACCTTGATTCAAGCTCATTCCTTTGAATCCTTTAAGTGTCTTTTTGCCACCAGATTTTTGAACTTCAACTGTGCCCTCCATCTTTGATATGATTGCCACTCTTGAAGTTGACGCTTCAGCTGTTCCAATATGGCTAAATATCGATACTGTCAAAAATATAGCCATAAGCGTTACTATACTCCATTTTTTCAAAGTAATTCCTCCTTCGCACATTATGGGTTGAATATTTTATGTCTTATTACAACGTTACTATTCGCTTGATCCCATTGCACATCATATCCAAGCTGCTCTGCAAAGAATCTCACGGGAATAAATAATCGACCTTCTGTTAACATAACGGAATTGTCCATAAGTAATTCACTGCTCACACTATTTTCAAGCTTTATGACTTCATTACTTGATGAAGAAAATGTATAGGTTAAGTTCTCATCAATGATGACTTCATATTGCTTGGACTCTGCCAAATAGTTGATATTTAAACCTAGCTTCGTAACGATTGCTCTCAATGGCACAAACGTGCGATTTTTTTCGATAAATGGAGCAACATCGGTTTCTAACAGTTCGTTATTTACAATAATATGAATGAGACCAGCTTGATCTACTGTTTCTGGAATAATATAAGATTGAATGACTCTTATTCTATTGTTAGATGAATCAGTAATCGCGATATTTCCATTGGCTAATTCGATGACATCGGTAGGCTCATTCAATGCTGCCGCAGATAGCACGCCATCAGCGAAGCCATATTCCTCTCCAATACCAGCCACCGTAGTTACATTTCCATTATGAATGGCACGAATAACGTGATTAAGTGTATCTGCAACCAGCACTACACCTGATTGTGTTACCGTAATACCCGCTGGAGAGGATAGTCGCGCAACGGATACTGCTCCGTCAACATAAGCTCCTTCCATATACAGCTCGTCGCTATCATATATGCCATTGCCCGCAACTGTCGATACCGTATTCGTAGCAAAATCAATATAACGTATACGTTGATTCCCCTTATCACTAACATATAGATTATCTTGATCATCTATAGCTAGACCAGTAGGCTCATTGAACATAGCTTCAGCCAAAGAACCATCTGCAAAATCCCCACCATACTCTAGCACACCAGGGAAATATTCAACTATTCTGTCCGATGCTTTATTCAAAGTTGTAACATTGCCCTTCTTATCTATTTTACGAATAAGATGATTCAGCGTATCTGCAACATAGACGTTACCTTGACTATCAACAGCAACATCCGATGGATAGTAGAAGCCTGCTGCTGAGCCTTGCCCATCTTGATCACCAGGCTCCCATGAACCAGCAATAGTTGTAACCGTACCTTCCTTAGTTATAAGACGAATACTATGATTATCCGTATCAGCAACATATATTTGACCTTGGGCGTCCATCGCAAGTCCACCAGGTGATTGGTACATTGCTATATCAATAGCGCCATCCCCATAGCTACCTACCGGCATCGAAGATTCATCGAAGTCTACAATATGACCACTTAAAGTTGTCAGCTGATCGTTAGCTAGCATTCTAATTTTATGATTTTTAGTATCGCTAATTAGTAAACTACCGTCAGGCTGCTGTAGTAATGAAGTCGGATAGAATAGTGATGCGTCTGCAGTGGAACCATCGTTAAAATCTTCCTTTGATTGTCCTACGATTGTGCGTAATTCTAGTAATCCTTGCTTCTGATCAAGCACACCCTCACCTTGCACAACAGATGGTGTAGCCACAGCCATCAGGCATACAGAAGCGATCACGATATATTTCTTCAAAATCTGATGTTTCATCTCATTCACCAACCTTATATTTTTTCGATTATATTACTCTTCCTCATAATGTTTTTCACGGCATAAGCTTAATCTACTAGCAACTATACAGGTTCGTATACTGCATTTCAGTAATCTAGCTCTCATTTTTCAAACTTATTTCAGCTTCAATAATTCATAAATGGCGATTGGCTGTGATTTTCCTTTGAACATTTTCTCAACTCCATCGCCATATTCGAAGCTATTACTTGTCGCCTTATAAACCTCCTCTGATACCAATATTTGCCCTGCAACTGTACCAGACTCAATCCGAGAAGCAATATTGACGCTATCACCAATGGCTGTATAATCCATTCGTAAATAAGAGCCGATGTTACCAATAACGACATTACCAGTATGAATTCCAATACCAATATTAACTTCAACGCCGTATTTTTCTAGTAATTGCTCACGTATCGGATTCATACTTTGTTGGATTTGATATGCCGTTAACACAGCCATTTTTTCATGATCCGCAACATCAAGTGGTGCATTGAACAGAATCATGGCGGCATCACCGATAAATTTATCAATCGTACCGTTGTTCTCTAATGCAGTTTTTGTAATCATCGTAAATTTCGTATTCAATACATCAACAACTTCTGCAGGAGTTAATTGTTCAGAAAGTGAAGTAAAGCCGCGAATATCAAGAAATAAAATTGTAATTCGCTTTGATATCCCGCCAATTTGAATATCCATTCCTTGCTTCACAATATCCTTCACTAGATCAGGCGAGATGTATCTTCCAAACTGCCTTGTAACAAAGTTTTTCTGAGATTGTTCCATATATGACTTCAAGGATACATTAAATACATAAGCAATCAGCATCGCTTCCAACATATATATGATACTAATATGATAGTTCAATTGTTGATAGCTATATTGCTGAGCAAAATAAATGATAACTATACTCAGTATGACCATACTAAATGTGTATAGGTTCTTGAAGCGCCAAGGTAATAACATGAACAGTATGTAGGCAATCGCGATTAAAATTAGTTCCAATACGTTAGGAGCATATTGAATATAACTGCCTTGCAGCAATTGATTAGCAATATTCGCATGAACATAGACTAGCTTTGTATCACGCTCAAGTGGTGTTGGTCCGGAATCTTGTCCGCTATCACCTGAAACACCCGTTGCCGTTGCACCCACAAATACAATCGCATTTTGAAATGTTTCCGGAGGTATGTCGCCATAAAGAACATTAACAAATGGCACAGTTAAATAATCATCCGTAACCAAATCATAAGCAATCGTCATCGTGTTTTTCGCAATAGGATCACTTGTTTTCTGACGATCAGTATATTCATCGTAGAAAGAGAGATCCGCGCCTGTCATTTCTACCGCCTTGTAAGCTAATGAAGGAATTATCGTTCCATCAGGGGCTTGGATCTTCAGCCAAGCTTGTCTTATGACTCCGTCATGGCTAACGACACGATTAATATGAGCATGATGTGTGTATTGTGCTAACAGATCAAATGGATAAAATACATGAGTCGTTTGTAAATATTGATCTGTATGTACAACCGATGTTTGAAATACATCTCCTGTCGTAACACCAACCATCGGCAAGATAACATTATTATATGAAGCGAGAGCTTCTGCAAATATGGTATCGCTTTCTTCATTACTCGCATCACTAAATGTAATATCAAATGCGATAGCTGCTGGTTCAAAGCCATCTTGATTCACCATTTCGAGAAACGAAGCATATACAGCGCGATCCCAAGGGAATTGTCCCAAAGCTTCAATAGATTCATTATCAACGGCAACGACAACAATATGAGGATCAGAATCATGACTTGCGGATTGCTTCATATTAATGTCTAACATAATCGTCTCTACTTTTTGAAAACCATGGAGTTGATAACTGAGAAAAACGATGAATAGCAGTATAATATTGACAATAATGAATGTTCTTCTAACTGTTGATTTCAAACCATCCCCACTTCCTGTAAAAAGGCTATATAACTATAGTAAACTAACTATAGTTCACGTCAATAGCAATGATAGATTTATATGCATTTAATGCAAAAAAAATCCTTATAATTCAATGTCATCATCTAAAGATAACTCATTGAGCTATAAGGATTTCTAGCACTTCGCTTAGTGCATATGCCTATCGATTATAATTGAACGATGACTTCAATTTCTACAAGTGCATCTTTCGGTAATCTTGCAACTTCAACAGCACTGCGTGCCGGATAAGGTTGTTCGAAAAAACTCGCGTAAACTTCATTGACAGAAGCAAAGTCGTTCATATCTTTCAAAAATACTGTAGTTTTAACAATACCGCTCATTGTAGCCCCAGCAGCTTCAACGATCGCTTGCACATTTTCAAGAGATTGCTTCGCTTGCTCTGCAGCAGTGGCAGGGAATATATTGTTAACAGGGTCCATTCCTAATTGACCAGACGTGAACAGTAGATTACCTACCTGCACCGCCTGTGAGTATGGTCCAATTGCTTGTGGCGCTTGCTCCGTATGTATTGCTTTCTTCATCTTCAATCTTCCTTTCGGCTTTCAATAGCCCAATTTTTCGGAATTTACACTTCTTACATATTCATTCATTATATTTTATTCATTTTTATCATATATTGCAAATTAGTGCTGTTTATGAGGCCTATGAAATGCTAAGGGAGCTACAACTGTTCCGAGTACAAGCAGTACCATTCCGAGCATGAGAAATAAGCCATATTGTTGAATCCAAAGTGGAAAAACCTTCAATTCTTTGAATATGGTTCCGCCAATTGTTGGTCCAAGAAAACCAGCTAAGCCCGTAATTGCGGAGAAAACAGCTATATAGATTGGACGCTCTGCTTTCGGCGAGGAGCCAATCATAAAAATAAAAATTTGTTGGTTATAGCTGCCTAGCCCAAATCCAAGACAAATAAAAATCAATATAAGCACAAGCAATTGCGGCAATAATGCGAGCAATCCCCATAATAATGATGCAGCAGCAAGAAACGGTAATGATGATAATAGTAATGTCCGCTCACTATATCTTCGCGATAGTTGCCCACAAATATAGAAGCCCAACATAGAAGCAACCGTTTGCAATATAACTAGATTTGCTACCGTCTGATAACGTACTCCGAGCACATCCAGCATCACATATGAGAAAAAAGGATGCGTCATCGTTATTATAAATGTCCAAATGGTTAGAAACAGTAGTCCTTTAAAAAAGATTTTATCTAGAAATGGTCTTAATACGAATGTTCCTACCTTCATTTCTCGCGGTTTTTCAAATTCTGGATTTGGATATCTAGTAAAATATATAATATTCATAACTACAGTTATTCCAGCAAGTATAAACATGATGTTGAATCCAAGCGCACCTTCATATCGATCGATAATGACTCCTGTAATATATAATCCAACACTATTCACGGCACTTGTGATCACATTGCGAATTCCAAAGTATTTCCCGCGCAATTGACCAGGTACCATATCGGAAATTAAAGAAGTCCAGATCACGCCTGCAAACGCGTTTATTGAGGAGTAAAGCAAAAATATAATAATAAATACAGTTAGCCAAAGTTCCTTTGGAAAAACAAATGGGATAAGCCCTGTCATCATACCTATTAAACGATGAGCTGAAGCAAATAGTACAAAGGAACGTTTGCGATTTTTCAACCTTTGCATATACATCGCAGACAGTATTTGCAGTAGATTAGCGATTGCTGGCACAGCAAGCACAAGACCAATTTGTTGAGAGTTTGCCCCAAGATATAGTAAATACGCTGTTAAAAACGGGCCTGAAAGCATGGTAAGCAACAGCATTGCCCATATTCCTTCAATTACTGCCATTTCCATCCCTTTTCGGTACGGAGACTTAAACTTAGCCGCTTGCGGTTTCAATGAAAAGCGCATGTGCAAACCCTCCTGAGTAGGTCAATTATGATTGGTTATTAAGCTCCAAACGCATTTGTATATGATAAATTCCATCTTCTATATACGGCTGTGACTCTATTGCAAAGCCAACTCGCTCATAAAAGCGTGTTAATTGTTGCTGGGCTGAAATCGTAATGACGTCTCCATGCCAATGAGACGTCACAAATGCGATGGCTCGCTGTAGCATTTGTTCACCGAAACCAGATCCTCTTAGTGCTGAAGTAATAATAACTCGACCAATCGAATAAGTTGGGTAGCTCACACCTTGATTCAATATTCTCAAATATCCCACCAGTCGTCCCGCTGCATCTCTTAGCTGCAAATGATAGGCCTCAAGATCCTTATTATCACAATCCGAATATATGCTTTGTTGTTCAACAACGAATACATCCGTACGCAATTTTATTATTTCATATACTTCCACATTTGATAATTGTGAAAATTGCTTTATACTCCACTCCATAATCATTAGCTCCTTTAACTGCTCACCTTGCTATTGATAACATCATACTATGGAACTCAAAAAAAAAATATGGCTTTATCGGTATAATTTATATCCTTTTTTGCCTTGCTTGAAACGATCGCTTATACTTAACTTGACCATACAATACTGATCGGAGCGATAACTTTTATGTTCACAAAATTATTACACTCAATAGGCAATAAACTACTATTTCCACTCTCATTGCTCTTCTTGATATCATGCCTTTTACTGACTGGCTGCAGTGAATTATTAGTTAATGAAGATTCAACTACTTATGTCGAGCAAAAGGAGAAAAATAACGGTGAAGTCAACTCCGAGCAAAACGATAAGGACAGCAATAACTCTTCTATAGCTGAAACTACATCGCCCTTAACTAGCTTCGAAGATGTCGCTGCTTATATACGGGATAATGGAGAGCTTCCTTCTAACTTTATCAAGAAAAAAGATGCGGAAGATCTAGGTTGGGTCGCTTCTAAAGGTAATCTGCAAGAGATTGCTCCTCATATGAGCATTGGTGGCGACAAGTTTGGAAATCGAGAAGGTTTATTACCAAAAGCGAATGGACGAATATGGGTTGAAGCAGATATCAATTATACAGGTGGTCGTCGTAATGCCGATCGCATTGTATTTTCCAATGATGGACTCATCTACATGACAACCGATCATTATGCAAGCTTTACCAATATTACTGAGGAGGAAAAACAGTGAAACGCGGCGTTATTGAATTGCGAACGAGTGATGCTAAGCGCTATGATGACGTTCATGTCTGGTTAGCGGAGAAGCTTGATTTACCCACTACATATGGTCGTAATCTTGATGCATTATGGGATTGCTTAACTGGCTATATTGAGCTTCCATTAACGATTATTTGGATCAACGATAATGATAGTGCTATTGATTATTGTGCATTTACCGATTTATTGGAAGAGGCGTCTCGTGAATCCGAACAATTAAGCTTCAGCTATGGACTAGATGCTCTAAGTGAATAAGTAATAGCTCAAGAAATATTACTTGCTCTGTAGCAACTTACCACTAATACAAAGACGCTGTTTTCGGCAGCGTCTTTGAGGCGTTACTTGGATGTAGGTTGCTTCTTCTTACCAAGTATGTTTTTATTAATAAAAGAAATGTATGCGAAGACGGAGGTTCTTAATGACACATCAACCATTTCAATTTGGCATATATACTTTAGCTGATCTAGGTCAAGATCCTCATACCGGT
>DXHF01000484.1 GCA_019113605.1 Candidatus Paenibacillus intestinavium | reverse complement strand
CGAGAAGCTAGACCGTAGCCTGTAGAAGCTCCAACTACTAGCACATTTTTCGGACCATTAAGCTGTGTTTGTTGTTTTACATAATTAATTTGTTCTTGAACTTGGCCAGCACAACCTTGTGGATGAGCTGTTGTACAAATAAATCCTCTTGATTTGGGTTGAATAATCATATTATAGATATTCCTTTCTATCATATATTCTCTATGAATATCTTGCTTACATTAATCTATTTTAACGATAAATATGAATAAATGGAAGTGTAAAGTAAATAGGCTCCCTCTTTAGCTTATGAAACAAGCACCTGAGGCAGCCCAGAAGGTGAATTTCTGCATTAAAAATGTTTTGATTGTTGCTGTTGACCTAGAGCCACTAGTCGTTTTGTTATGTAACCGCCAATTGATCCCATATCTCGTGTTGACATATTGCCGTAGTAGCCGTCTTGAGGGAGCATAATACCCAGCTCTTGTGCAATTTCAAATTTCATCTGATCAATCGCATACCTTGCCTCAGGGACCATAAGTCTATTGCTTGAACTCATACTTATCAACTCCTTTCAGAGCTAGTATGAGATTCAATGAGTAACATTATGCATCATTTTCCTTTTTATTTGGAAAACTTTCGCAAGTTTACGTAAGTACACGCGATGCAACGAAACCCAGCAACGTGTGCGACACGAGTACATAAGCGATCAAATGCCCGAAACTTTCAATGGAGGTTCAAAAAGCGGGCTTCGATGTCGAATACGCTACGTCAGCATACTCATCGTTATCAAAGTCCGCTTTTGGAACTACCTCGAGCCATTGGCTGTGGTGTATAGCATCCACCACTCATCCCGCGTCATCAACGATGCTTGTCGTTCTGCGTCTTGGCAAGCTAATACGCGCTCCGCATTCGTAGTTCCTAGAATCGGTTGAATCATTGCGGGATGCTTCATAAGCCATCCAAGCAAAATAGCTTCTTTTGTCGTTTCCTTCTCGTTCGCAAGTTTGCTAATAAGCTGTGTCGTTAGTAGTTCGGCTTCAGTTACTTGCTCTCTTATAGCACCTGTATATCTGCCTTGGGCTAATGGACCCCAAGCTTGAATTTGTATGTTTTCAAGCTGCATGAATTCTATTAATCCTTCTTCAAAATTAGTTTGGGCTCCTTCTCTACGATTAACAAGTAACCCTTGATCGATAAAATCATGATGTTCAAGACTAAGATGAAGCTGATTAACGATAAGATCATCAGCGAGTGCTTGCTTAATATAGCGCATTTGACCTGTATGCATATTGGAAACGCCGAAATATTTCACCTTGCCGGAGGCTTTCAATATATGTAATGCTTCAGCAATTTCTTCTGGTTCAAGCAATGGATCAGGACGATGTAGTAGCAGAATATCAATATATTCAGTGGACAAGCGATCCAAAATTCCATCAACTGAGCTTAATAGATGATCCTTGGAAAAATTATACCGACCTGGCAGTAGGCCATCGGCAAGTTGTATGCCACATTTCGATTGAATAATAAGTGAATCTCGCAAGGAGGGCTTATCATTCAAAATTTCGCCGAAAATTCGCTCTGCTTTTCCGCGTGTATATATATCTGCATGATCAAAGAAGTTAATTCCGATAGAAAGTGCTGCATCCAATACTTGTTCAAATTGCTTTACATGGTCTAATGTGTATGGTTCAGAAGCGTCCCAAGACCCTCCAAAACCCATACAACCAATTGCAAGACGGCTTGAAGTGATCCCTCGCTGGATGAGTGGCATTTGTTTCATAATGAATATCCCTCTCTTCTTAATCTAATCTATAATGATCCTTTTTAAGTATAACAAAAATATGAAGAAGTAGTTGTCAAAATGGAAAAATAACATTATTATAGAAGTAGGATTAATATAATCAATAATGGATTAATACATACATTAATCCAATCATCGTAGAAAGGGTGATCGTCTCATGACAACGAATCACTTAATTATTAATGGAGATCAAACAGTATCTCATATCGATCGTCAAATTTATGGTCATTTTTCTGAGCATTTAGGAAGATGTATTTATGAAGGAATATGGGTTGGAGAGGATTCTCCGATCGAGAATACAAAGGGTATTCGTAATGATGTAGTGAAAGCGCTTAAAGAAATTAAAATTCCTGGTTTGCGTTGGCCGGGTGGTTGTTTCGCAGATGAGTATCACTGGAAAGATGGTATTGGCCCGAATGAAAATCGTAAGCGCATGATTAACACACATTGGGGCGGTGTAGTAGAAAACAATCACTTTGGTACACATGAGTTTATGCTGTTATGTGAATTGCTAGAGTGTGAACCTATTATTTGCGGAAATGTTGGTAGTGGTACAGTTCAAGAAATGTCTGAATGGGTAGAATATATGACTTTCGAAGGTGTTTCACCTATGGCAGAACTACGTGCCGAAAATGGTAGAGAAAATCCTTGGAAGCTGAAATATTTCGGTGTTGGCAATGAGAACTGGGGCTGCGGTGGTAATATGCGCCCAGAGTATTACGCTGATCTATACCGCCGTTTTCAAACTTATGTACGTAATTACGGCGATAATAAAATATTCAAAATTGCATGTGGGCCAAACGTTGATGATTACCGTTGGACGGAAGTATTAATGCGTGAAGCGCATCAATATATGGATGGACTATCTCTACACTATTACACACTTCCAAGTGAATCTTGGGCAGAAAAAGGTTCCGCAACTGCTTTTCCTGAGAACGAATGGATTAAAACATTGAAGAAAGCGCAACGTATGGATGAGCTAATTACACGTCATTCGGCAATTATGGATCAATATGACCCGAATAAACGTGTATCCCTTATCGTTGATGAGTGGGGAACTTGGTATGATGTTGAGCCGGGTACTAATCCAGGTTTCTTATATCAACAAAATACGATTCGTGATGCACTAGTTGCAGCATTATCATTCAATATTTTCCACGATCATAGTGATCGAGTTCGTATGGCAAATATCGCGCAAATGATTAACGTACTGCAAGCTGTAATTCTTACCGAAGGTGAGAAAATATTGTTAACACCAACGTATCATGTATTTAATATGTATAAGGTACATCAAGATGCAGAATTGCTGCAATTCAATCTAGAGTCCGAAACATTTGAAGAGCATGGTCTGAGCATGAAAGCTGTCTCAGCTACAGCTTCTCGTGATGCTGCAGGGAAAATTAACATTAGCTTAGCGCATGTTAACCCAGCAAAATCCACGAAAGTGACGATTGATCTTAGAGGGTTAAAGCAAGATAAATTGAACATAACTGCAACTGAATTAACAGCTGATGTTATGGATGCACACAATACATTTGACGCACCTGATCAAGTAGTGCCAACTGCATACAGTAACTATACAGTTAACGGTACGGAATTGACACTGACGCTTTCTCCTATGTCAGTAACAGCATTAACAATCGAATAAGCTAGGTGATAGCTATGATACAGCAACAGCATACTAATAATCGTTGTCGTGGCTGTGGGCCGCAATATGAGGTCACAGAACAGCAAATCGATCGAATCTTACTAGCTCCAATGTTTCAAGATGAGGCGATTGTCGTTTCTAAGCAAGAATATGAGCAGCGATTGGGCTTGTGTGATGGATGTGAAAAGCTTCTGAATAAGCAAACCTGTCTATTATGTGGTTGCTTTGTAAGGGTGTCTGCCAAATATCGCAGCAAGAGCTGTCCTAATCTAAGTGATCGCAAATGGTCAGCAGTAGAATAATTGCCTATTAAGAAAAGACATTATGCTTCCGGTATTTGTTAGTTGTTAACATCTGCTTAATGAATTGTCTCCAAACGTAAAAGACTGATACTCTTCTATAAGAAGGGAATCAGTCTTTTTGTTGCTGATATATATTTTAACGAGTACTTCACATATATTGTTGCAATACTATAGTCTAGCGCGTAATTGTTGCTGTCATGTGCCT
>DXHF01000483.1 GCA_019113605.1 Candidatus Paenibacillus intestinavium | reverse complement strand
TAATGGGTAATTTCAGTATCACTTAGCAGATGAGCAAACCGCGTTGCCAATGAGACTAATGATAGCATGTCAATTTCATTATGAACAAATACACCTTCTAAAATCGTTGGATTACCGTCTGCTAAATATTCGAAATACAATCGTGGTGCTTCTGAACCAGGCACATCTTCAACTCGCGTTATTCCTAACCGCATTTCCTCGATATGACTAAGCTTGCAAGATTCCAACGTATTTCGCCATAAACTACGTGAAGGATGTAGCAAATCAATATGAAGCGGCTCCCATATTTCTTGACGCATCCCGTTAATAACATAGCGACTATGAACTAGCGGCCAGTCAAAGCTTTTACCGTTATATGAAATAAGATGAGTATAGCGTTTTGTTAGATGATGTAAATATGCAAGCATCGCGCGCTCTTCAGCAGGATGACGAATTAATGCTTGCTGAACGATAAGTTCATTATTTTCCCAAAAAGCAAGTCCAATCATAAATGGTATATTACCTGCACCAACGCCAAGTCCTGTCGTCTCCAAATCGAGAAATAAAATATTTTCTGACTGTGCTTGATGTTCTGGGAAGAAGGCTTGAAGATGATGAGCAACTTGCGGCCACTCCTCTAGTCGATGCATGCCGTGATAATGAGTGCTGGCATATCGATGCGTACGCATTAAAAACTCACCATGCTCATTTCTTACGACATCTACATCAAGCGCACTCCATTGCTCGGCATATGGTTCTTTCGATTGCATCAACTGCTTACTGCCTACAGCTTTCGCTACTTCTGCTTGCGGATTTGCTACTTTTGCTGCTTGATCATCTTCTTGATCTTTTGCAGCAATAGTAACTGACATTGAACGGTCAATTTGTGACGGTTCAGCATTACCACCACGCGACTGCTCCACATTATCTTTCCCTTGCAAACGTTGTAATCGAGATTTCAAGCTACTCATCCAACCCCTCCCTTCAACAATTTGTAAAATACTATATTCACCGCCGACAAAGCTACGTCAGCATAATCATCTTGTTCACAAGCAACGAAGCAAAACCAAGCAACGTGTACGTTACGAGTACAACAGCGGTCAAATGCCGGAAGCTTCCAATAATGGTTCAAAACATTCGCTTCTCAGCACCAAGAAGATGGTCCACAGCGGAAACGAGTAGCACAGCGTACGTTATTGGTACGTGAGCACACGCAGGATTTCGATGGGGACATCTTCGTCGCCGACTTTGCTACGACAGCATAATCCGCGTGATCACAAGTGGATGTTTTGAACTTCATCTAAAAGCTGTAATGCAGATTGTTTTCCTATGATACCCACCTCTTCAATCGGCCCAACACATGCAGGACAACCACTAATGCATTGACATTGTGTAATTAATTGCTGCGCATTGAGAATAAGCGAGCTATGAATCTCGTAAAGTCGCTTACTAAGACCAATGCCACCAGGATATCGATCATAGAAAAAGATCGTTGGCTTCCCCGTGTGTAATGCTTTCACTTGAGGGATAACACGAATATCGAAAGGATCACACATCAGATAAAGTGGAGCTATATTAGATAATACATTCGATAGACCTAATAACGCAGATTGTACCTGTTCCTTCGTCATAGCCGCTAATCGCTCATCAGAGAAAGTAAACCAATAGCTAGCCGTATGCAGCTCTTCCTCTGGTAGATGAATCGGCCCTGATCCAATATTTTCGTGAGTGAGCAATCTGATTTTTTTGAAAATAGTTGGCTGCGCATTGACCGTAACCTCACCATAACATTGCTCTAGCTCACCAGTTATTTTCTGCTCATCTATATGAAGCACCTTTAACTCAACCGCTAGATTAGCGTCCGTATAATAGTCTACATCTACTTCCCGCACATACGCCTTCTTCTCTTCATAATCTAGTTTTTCAACTTGATATTGAATACCTTCATGAATATAGATCGCTTCTTCATGAATTAATGTCGGCGCGCTAAAACGATCCACTTCACCGATCACCTTATTTTGATTACTAATGTCTATAATAATAAAGTTTTCACCCGCTGCTGAGCGCAATGAAATATTGTGTGCTGGGAATGATTGCTCCATCCAGAACCATCTATCCCCAGAATAAGTAACCACTTTCTCTTCAGTTAGAAATTCTAACATATCCTCCAAAGCTTCCTTGCCAAATTGTTCGCCACGCTGGAACGGCAATTCATAGGCTGCACATTTCACATGATCAATTAAGATCAATAAATTATCAGGGTCGATCAATGCTCGTTCAGGTGGTCGATTGAAGAAATAATCAGGATTTTGCACCATATATTGATCAAGCGGACTACTACTAGCGACGAGGAAAGTAACCGATACTTCATTACGTCGCCCTGCTCGTCCCGATTGCTGCCAAGTACTGGCGATCGTGCCAGGATATCCATTCAATACACAAGCTTGCAGCTGTCCTATATCAATGCCCAGCTCAAGCGCATTAGTGCTTACGACAGCTTTGATTTCACCAGATCGCAAGCCTTTTTCAATCTCCCTACGCAGCTTTGGTAAGTAGCCTCCACGATAGCCACGAATCGTATGATCATTCACTTTATGATCCGTTAACTCCTGTAAATAAGTAAGAAGTAGCTCCACACGAACACGACTTCTAGCAAATACAATCGTTTGTAGTCCCTGCTTGATAAGCATACTCGCTAGCTTTTTCGTTTCAAGCACACTACTTCTGCGGATGCCAAGCTGTTCATTGACGACAGGCGGATTATAGAAAATAAAATGCTTCTCACCAGCAGGTGCACCATTCACATCAACGACATGAACAGGCTTTCCAATGAGACGTGATGCATGTTCGCCTGGGTTATCAATAGTCGCAGAAGCTAATAAAAATTGTGGATTTGAACCATAGAAATGACAAATACGTAACAATCTACGAATAACATTAGCAACATGTGAGCCAAATACGCCTCGATAAGCATGAACTTCATCGATAACGATAAATTTCAAGTTTTCGAATAGCTTTACCCATTTCGTATGATGCGGCAATATAGCCGAATGCAGCATATCTGGATTCGTGACGACAATATGACCAGCATTACGAATCGCTGTGCGAGCGCTCGGTGGTGTATCCCCATCATACGTATTACATTTCAATTCACAATCCATAAGGTCAGCAAACTGCTGCAGCTCGGCCACCTGGTCTTGCGCTAATGCCTTCGTTGGAAACATATATAATGCTCTCGACTCTGAATGTTCCACGATCTCCTGTAGAACAGGGAGGTTATAGCATAAAGTCTTTCCTGATGCCGTAGGCGTAACCGTTACAACATCCATACCACGATTAGCAGCTTCAAATGCATCTCGTTGATGTGTATATAGTTCAGTCATCCCTTTACTTTGCAGCGCTTTATAAAGTTCAGGATGTAAATCTATTGGTAAACT
>DXHF01000482.1 GCA_019113605.1 Candidatus Paenibacillus intestinavium | reverse complement strand
TTCCACTAGAATTTAATATATATTCTTCTGGAAAAATACCTGTCAAATTCTAGGTCTTATAATATGTCATTGTTTAACCCAGACGACGACAAAAAGATGGCACTCGAAAAAGTGACGTATACACTCAAATATAGATATGGGGATACAAGTATTATTAGAGCTGTATCTGTTACTGCTGCAGGGCAAGCGTTGAGACGAGCTGAAATGATTGGAGGGCATTACAAGTCAGTAAAAAAATTAGAGGAAAATGGGTTGTGGGAAACGCGTATGATACTTCCTGAACATAAAGAATCAATCCTCCAAAAAGCACATGAGCAAAAGCGGCGAAAATATGAGTGTGAAATTGTCTATTTAATGGGCGGAATGATGTAATAAGGGGGTTAAACCCTTATGCATCAAGGGATTTCTCGAGAGGAGTCCCTGTATGACCACATTTTGACCACTTAGTGTAAAATAAGAGATCTTTCATGAGTCTATTGAACTCGTGGTAGATCTCTTTTTGTATTAATCCAGCAGCTTTTCCATTGGATCCGACGTTTTGTACTGGGCATCCCATGTTTAAATCGATACCACGAAGACCAGGTTATTTCATATCAATACTCATCTGTTAGATAATCATGTTCAATCTGCCCCATTATCCTTATAATAATAAGGTATGTCATTTTTGAAGGGTTACAGAAGCATTGTGGGAATAATACTTCATAATATGAACATTTAATAATAGTCACTATTCTAGTTATAAAGCGAGGTAACACTATGATAAAAGTTAATAACTTATCCTTCTCATTTCCGCAAAAAGAGCTATATAATAACATCTCATTTACGTTCGAAGAGGCTCAACATTGCGCTTTTATAGGAACAAGTGGCAGTGGGAAAAGTACATTGATAGATATGCTGATGGATCCAGAAAGATATATGTTCGAGGGCATGCTAGAAATAGACCCGACTTGTAAAATTGGGCATGTAAGTCAATTCTCACAACTAGACAAAACTAAAGATACAACAGTTTTTGAATATATCGGGGAAGAATTTATTAAGATACAAAATGAAATAACATCTATTTGTACTGAAATGGAAACATCATCAGATATTGATTCGTTATTGGAAAAGTATCAATTAGCTTTAGACGCATTTGATTCAATCGGTGGGGATGATTTTGAAAGCAACATTAATAAGAAACTAAATCTAGCAAACCTCATGAAGCTAAAGGATCTTAGGGTATCCGACCTGAGTGGTGGGGAATTCAAACTTATTCAAGTAATGAAGGAAATGCTTAGTGGTCCAGACGTCATGATTATGGACGAACCAGATGTATTTTTAGACTTTGAAAACCTAAATGCACTTAAAAATCTTATTAATTCTCACAAAGGAATACTGCTAGTTGTTACGCACAACCGATATCTATTGAATCATTGTTTCAACAAAATTTTACACCTTGAAAACACGGAGATCCAAGAGTTTGATGGGCGATATATTGATTATAACTTCTTATTACTTCAGACTAAAATTGAGTTACAAGAACTTACAATCGCTGATAATGAGGAAATTGAGAGAAACGAGAACATAATCGTTAATCTTAGAGCTAATGCAACTTATAATCCAGCAGCATCTAGAGGGAGAGCCTTAAAAGCTAGAGTTAAGTTTCAAGAAAGATTGGAAGCGCGTAGAATTAAAGCACCATTTGTTAATATTAAGCAACCGAATATTAGTTTTGGTATCGATAATGAAATTGAAGACACCATTGTTATAAATGTCAATAATTATAGTGTTGCCTATGATGAGTTGCTTTTAGACAATGTTAACTTTGAGATAAAATCTACTGATAAAGTAGCCATTATTGGTTCAAACGGTACCGGGAAAACGACTTTACTCCGAGATATATTTAAAAATAATGATGATTCAATTGAAATAAATGCTGATGTTAAAGTGGCTTATTTATCTCAGAATCAAGGCGAAATGCTAAAGGATTCTAATACAATACTAGAAGAATTCATCGATGCCGGGTTTGAAACTTATGATGAGATTAGATCGTATATTTCAAACTATGGCTTTGAAGGAGAAATCGTTAATCAAAAGATAGAGTTTTTATCTGGTGGAGAAAAAAACACGCTTCAGTTGGCTAAAGTTTCTGCCAGCAAAGCAAACGTATTGCTTCTTGATGAACCGACAAGCCATTTAGACACTTATACACAAAAAGCATTGGAGAAAGCCATTGAAGACTATAAGGGTGCGATTCTGATGATTTCTCATGATTTCTATTCTGTTGTAAATGGTATGGATTATGTTTTAATCATTGACGAAAAGACGATTAGAAAAATGAGTATACGAAAATTTAGACAGATGATTTATGCTAGTCATTTTGATATGGACTATTTAGAAACTGAACAAAATAAAAAATCAGTTGAAATGAAAATAGAATTGGCTTTAAAAGATACTGATTTTGAAACTGCAAAAGTATTGCTTGATGAGCTAGAAGAGCTGATTAAGTTGCTTTAAGTAAAATAGAAGGAGACCCTTCCGGCAGGATAATGTCCAGCCAGAAGGGTCTATATTTTTCTGTTTACGCTTTTACTTAGCTAGATATTCGATGAATCTTACAAAGACGGTTGCTACTTCGGCACGGGTAGCAGTACCTTTAGGATCAAATAAGTTATTACCTTTGCCTGTTACGATGTCGATACCTTGTAGCGCCTTAACGGCCGCCATTGCCCATGAACTGATCTCGCTTTCATCCGTGAAGGACTGAGCTTGGCTTTGAGGAATCTCATAGCCCTTGTAGTTCATGTAGTTGTGCAGTATCACTAGCATCTGTTCGCGTGTCATCGATGCATTAGGATCAAATAGATCTGCGCTTATACCGTTGACTATGCCGCTTTCAGCCGCCCACTCGACTGCCGCCGTATACCACTGTCCTACCGTCACGTCGCTAAAGCGAGAACTCGTGTCGCTAGTGCGGTTTACGTTCTCAAGATTGGCCAGCACCTGTACGAACATCGCACGTGTCATTGAGGTGCCCGGTGAGAACGTCGAGGACGTCGTGCCATTGAAAAGATCGAATGTGTAATTTGAGTTTACGTAGCTGTAGAACCAGTCGCCCTTGTTAACATCATTGAAAGAATTGCCCGATATCACTATGAAGCCCAGAGGGGTGTCGTCATCGAATACAAGCTCTGTACCCTCATGGATGTTCAGCGTTATGCCGTTGTCGCCTGGTAGTGTAACCTCGGCGCTCTTGTCTGCCGGAATGGTCACTTTACCGTTTGAGTCTATAGTTGTGCCTTCAGGCACCTCAAGCTTCGTCCCACCCTTGGTCGTAATCAAGCCTCCGCCAGGCAGGGTAGTGTTGCCGTTTGTGTCTGTAACCGCTGGCTTATCCTGCGGTGTGTTCACTGTGTAGGTCTGCTTCGACGATCCAGCGTCTGTCTCGTTGCCTGTATTGCCTGTATTGCCGGTGTTGCCGTCAGAAGGATCAGGCACAATAGGAGTATTCTTCTTCGGTGTCGCCGTCGCAGTTATTTCCGCACTGTCGCCCTTCGCGTTCACTGCGACGACCTTGAAGGTATAATTTTGGCCGTTCGTCAGGCTTGTGAACGTATATTTGGTCTCCTTAGCATCCAGTGTGACCGGCGTTTCGTTGCCGTACCAGACCTTGTAGCTCAATATCGTACTGCCACCGTCGTCAGCTGGAACAGTCCAACTCAATGTGACCTTTCTATCACCCGCCGTCGCTTTTAAGCTGCTCGGAGCGCTAGGAACGTCTAGTTTTCTCTGAGCAAACATCCAATCAAAGACGTCTGTGTAGTCATTGTCCCAAGCCGGCAAGCTAGGAGACTGTGCTATGGGAGCTATGCTCCAAGTCTCCTCTGTAAACGGATACTCCATAGTAATCTCGTTGTAAAGTACCGCCGCTTCTACTTCGTGTGCTATATAGTCAAGTAGGGGAGGTGTATTATCTGGATTTGGTCTCTGACTTGGCTGATCATATTGATTGTATGGCCAAGTAAGAGCCTCATTGCTCTCAAAACGAGAAGCCCTTGCATTGGTCAAATCCGAAATATCGTTGGTAATAAAGTTATCGAGCTGCGATGCATTTACTCGTGTGTAATAAGTGTTTACAAATATCCAATAGGCCTGGTCTCTGTGAGCTTCGTTTGCGCTCACTGACGGAGTGCCACTTGCAATTCCCAAAGGTGCAGCTGCCGCGAAGAAACCAGGGTATGTGTTAATTAAGGTGTTCGTAAACATTGCCCCCATTGAAAACCCCGACGCATAAATAAGGTTAGGATCTACTAATCCGCTAGCGACCATGTCGTCGATAATCTTCTTAACATCGCCTATTTGCGGAGTAGAACCGTCACTATAGGAAATATTCAGAATATGGCTAGCATATTTGTCAGGATCTTGTTCCATTTTCTTCATTAAAGCAACCGAACCGTTAGCTGATTTCATTGACGCTTTTTGGTCGATATGTGCCTGTGTACCGCCGCGTGAAAAGCCGTGAGTATAGACATATAGCGGCATTCCTTGCAACACTTCACCTTCTTCATCCTTGTGAAGGTAAAGCGCGTAATTGACTGAATCGCTTGTAAGTGGTGTAAACTTATCAAGGATCGGATTCACAACGTGATCTTGATCAAAAACTACGTAGCTAAGCGGAGCGCCTTCAGTAAGCACGATATCGTCGTTTTGAATAATGTTGTAATTTTGCTTAGTCGAGTTGCTGCTATACAGCGTTGTATTACCGCCGACTTCCGTATAAAACTCAAGCTCAACTACGATGTAACGGCCACCTTCCAGTCCGTCCTGATAATCTGGCGAATTTTCTACCTTCCCAAGATAGCCGCGCACTTTCGGCTCGTAATTAGCGTATACTCTTGAGATCTTGCGCGTTCCTTCAAAGACCACTGAGTCACCGACGAGTGTCGTGTTTTTAGCTGAAACGGTAAATAAGTCCGGATCAAGCTCGGAACCTAACGCTTGTTTCCCTTCGCCTACGTCAATGATGACGGCCGTTGTATACTCGCCGCTAGCAAAGTTGTCATTCCATACGATGAACGGAAGCTGATCAGCGGCTGGATCATCTTTAAATGTCACGTGAATTTCATGATCAGCGCTAATATTTGTTAAAGAAAACGTATTATCATTGGAGAAAGTCACAGCCTCGCCATCTACCGTTACGATATCTACAATTTTGCCGTGATCAGGGATAATCGTAAATGTTTTGTCTGAGCCAGGAACGACTCTCAGAACATTGCCGGGTGCGTTCGGCGTTATTGTGCCACCCGTGTCCGTCGAGGTAGTAATTGAGAATCTAGTGTCCACTTCATTGGCTAGAGTGAGCTCTAAGCTGTTTGCAAATCCAGCATGGCCACCAAAACCTGTATCCGGATTTCCGAAAGCGGAAATGACTTCATAGCGATCTCCACCATTTTCCGTCGAGTTATTGATATAAACCTCGAAGGTAAACTTGCCTGGCTCCAAGATCAAGTCACGTTTTGGGATTCTCATTTCCACGCTGTATCCTGTGTCCGTGATCTCGGTCCACGCAGCTCTGTCAGTATGGGACTGCCCTGAAAGCACGCCCGTCGCACTGACACGCCATTGGTTTGAGCCACTAGATCCAGGACCGACATAAAACTCTAAGCTGTCGTACATATGATCCGGACCAAGTCCCTGATAAAGATTGCTATCCTCTACAACTACGCGGGAATACACGTAGTCAGTGTCCCAAAGAACTTTTACTGTGCCCGTAGCATGCGGTCTTGAATCATCTGGTACAGTGCTTTTGTTAATTGGATACTCCATTGTTTTGGACCACAGTGGGTCATTGGATCCGAGCTCAGGAGTTCCAAATGTTGCGGTAGGACCATCAGGCAGCACGCCTAGTTTACTCTGTGAAAACATCCAATCAAAGACATCTGTGTAGTCATTGTCCCAAGCAGGCAAGTTAGGGGACTGTGCAATCGGAGCTATGCTCCAAGCCCCCATAGTAATCCCATTGTAAAGAACCGCCGCTTCTACTTCGTGTGCGATATAGTCTTGCATGACAGGTGTGTTGTCCGGATTTGGTCTTTGACTTGGCTGATCAAATTGATTGTATGGCCACGTAAGAGCTTCATTACTCTCAAAACGAGAAGCATTTGCGTTGGTCATTTCCGGCATATTGTTATTTATGAAGTTATCGAGGTTAGTCTGATATCCTCCAGTGTTATGAGTGTTTACAAATATCCAATAGGCCAGGTCTTTGTGAGCTTGGTTTGTACTCGCTTCCGGTGAGCCGAATACTGGGGCCATAGGTGCACCTGCTGCGAAGAAGCCAGGGTAGGTGTTAATTAAGGTGTTCGTATACGCGCCACCCCATGAAAAGCCTGCCACATAAATACGGTTAGAGTCTACTAATCCGCTGGCAACTAAGTCGTCGATAACCTTCTTAACATCGCCTGTTTGTGGAGTAGAAGTTCCATTATAGGATATATTCAGAATATGGCTGGCGTATTTAGTAGGGTTTTCTTCCATTTTCTTCATCAGAGCAACCGAACCGTTAGCGGATTTCATAGACGCTTTTTGGTCGAGCTGTGCCTGTGTGCCGCCGCGTGACATGCCGTGAGTATAGACATATAGCGGCATTCCTTGCAATTCTTCACCATTTTCATTCTTGTGAAGATAGAGCGCGTAATTAACCGAATCGCTCGTATGTGCTGTAAACTTGTCAAGGATCGGATTGATAACGCTTTCTTGTTTAAAGACGGTGTGGTTAAGCGGAGCACCTTCAGTTAGCACGATATCATCGTTTTGAACTATGTTGTAATTTTGCTTTGTCGAGTTACTACTTCCATCTAGCGTTTTATTACCGCCGACTTCTGTATAAAACTCAAGCTCAACTACGATATAACGACCACTTGTCAGTCCGTCCTGATAATCTGGTGAATTGTGTACTTTCCCAAGATAGCCGCGCACTTTCGGTTCGTCATTGGCGTATACTCTTGAGATCTTGCGTGTCCCTTCAAAGACCAATGAATCGCCGACCAGGGTTGTGTTCCTAGCTGACACGGTAAACAAGCCCGGATAAAGTTCGGAACTTAACACTTCTTTCCCTTCGCCTAAGTCGATGATGACAGCCGTTGTGTACTCGCCACTAGCAAAGTTGTCATTCCATACGATAAATGGAAGCTGATCAGCGGATGGATCATCTTTAAATGTTACGCGAATTTCGTGATCAGCGCTAATATCTAATAAAGAGATAGTATTATCATTGGATATAGTCACAGCCTCGCCATCTACCGTTACGGTATCTATAATTTTGCCGTGATCAGGGGTAATCGTAAATGTTACGCCTTCGCCACTATCCACTCTTAGAACATTGCCGGGTGCGATTGGCGTTATTGTGCCGCCAGTATCCATTGAAGTGGTGATTGAAAATCTACTATCCACTACATCGGCTTCAATAAGCTCCAAGCTGTCTGCAAATGCAGTGTGACCACCATAACCCGTGTCCGGATTTCCGAAAGCGGAAACGACTTCATAGCGATCACCACCATTTGCTGTCGAGTTATTGATATAAACCTCGAAGGTAAGATTACCTGGCTCAAAGGTCAACTCTTTTTTTGGAATTCTCATTTCTACGATGTATCCTGTGTCTGTCAATTGGGTCCACGCAGCTCTATCAGTATGGGACTGCCCTGAAAATATGCCGGTCGCACTGACGCGCCATTGATTTGAAGCATTGGATCCTGGGCCGACATAAAATTCTAAGCTGTCGTACGTATGATCCCCACCAGGTCCTTGATATAGATTGCTATCCTCTACAACTACGCGGGCATACAGGTAGTCGTTGTCCCAAAGGATCTTGGCTGTGCCCGTAGCATGAGGTCTGGAGTCATCTGGTACAGTGCTTTTGTTGATCGGATGCTCCATTGTCTTGGACCACATTGGATCGTTGGATCCGAGCTCAGGAGTTCCGAACATAGCATTCGGAGCATCAGGCAACACGCCTAG
>DXHF01000481.1 GCA_019113605.1 Candidatus Paenibacillus intestinavium | reverse complement strand
CGTTCGAATCTCTTTTCAACTGCCATCTGAGATGTTACTGCAGCTGTTACTATATCTACATCTTCATCAAGCTCACGAAGCACCTGATCAATAATTTTAACAGGGTCTTCAATTTTATCAATGGCTGCATTAACATTAGCTTTCCCAATACGGAACAATCTATCAAATATACTCAATTAAAATGCCTCCTTCTAATTCATATTATAGTAGTTATACGCAATAATCGCTCCACAGTTTCATGTTGTCTTATATTTTATTATTTCATTGCCTGATAACATTATGTCAATGCCAATAATCCAATCGCGATAGCTCCACATAAGCCTGCATCATCACCTAAGCCTGGGGCAATCACATATTGATCGATGTTTTCTAATATCATCGGATGCTGAACATAACCGTTCAAGTTTTGCTGTAATTGCTCACGAATAAGTGGGAAAAGCTGCTCTTGATGCATCACACCACCACCCAAAATAATTTTCTCCGGTGAAAGCAATAATATAGTAGATGTAAGTGCTTGAGCAATATAATATGCTTCTAGCTTCCAAGCTTCATGATCAGCAGGTAACTCTGTACCCTTCACACCGTAACGACGTTCAATTGCTGGGCCTGCTGCAACACCCTCCAAACAATCTTTGTGATACGGACAAAAGCCTTCATAACGATCATCTGGATGTCGCTTAATAGGTATATGTCCCGCTTCGGGATGTAGCAGACCATGTATAAGCCGTCCTTCAGCATATACGCCTACACCTACTCCCGTCCCTATTGTGTAGTATACGCAGCTATTCAACCCTTTAGCGCTTCCCCATGTTGCCTCTGCAAGTGCAGCTCCGTTGACATCTGTATCAAAGCCAATTGGCACATCAATCGTTTTTCGTAATTCACCTATTATATTAAAATTACCCCATCCAGGCTTAGGCGTAGTTGTAATATAACCATATGTATCACTAGATTTGTTCACGTCAATCGGACCGAATGTTCCTACACCTAACGAATCCAGCTGCTCATTTGCAAAAAATTCATTTATTTTCGTCATTGCTACAGTTGGCGTTTCCGTTGGAAAGCTTATTTTACGTTCAATATGCCCTTTCTCATTGCCGATACCACAAATAATTTTTGTTCCACCAGCTTCAATCGCTCCAATTCTCAACAAAAAAACCTCCTAAAACTTTTCGTTAACTTTCAAAAACCACTTTTCGTACAACGAAAAATTGCTTCAGAAGCATCATTCATGCACTGTAAGCAAAAAATCTATTAAGTATTCTCACTACAATTAATGATAGAATACTTAGTTGATTTTGTATACTATCTTCTATCCTTCTTCGCCATAATAAAAACTCGGTAAAGAACGTTTTTGTTCATTACCGAGTGCATATTTTTGTCATATTATATCATTTTATTCGCTATTAAGCCGCTTGCTTCTCACGCTGAGTAAACATAAGCTTTAATAAAGGCGGAGTTACTACTGTCGTAATAATAACCATAATAACGATCGATGTGAAATATTCAGGATCTAATAACTGTGCTGAAAGTCCGGTTGCTGCAATAATTAAAGCAACTTCTCCTCGTGACACCATGCCTGCTCCAATAATAAGTGCTGGCTTAGACTTAAATCCTGTTAGTCTAGCCCCTAGCCAACAACCAATAAGCTTTGTCACAATAGCCATCAATGTTATTACGATTAAAAATCCAATTTGTTGACTAATTCCTTTGAACGATACATCAAGTCCAATGCTTACAAAAAATACTGGAACGAATAGTGTGTAGGCGATCGGTTCGATTTTATGTCCAACCGTTTTTCTAAATGGAGTTTGTCCGACAGCAATACCTGCTGCAAACGCACCAATGATACCTGCCAAATGCATATATTCTGCAAAGTAAGCAAAACCAAAGCACAGTACAATAGCTACCGAAACAGCAGGCTCTGTTACCTTTAATTTTCCAAGCCATTTCATTACTAATGGTACAATAAATATACTTGCTATTACGATAATAACGAAAAAAATCACTTTATTGAGTACGAGCATGCCAATTGAACTTCCTTCATCAGCACCAGTAAAGCTCATTATAAATGCTAATAAAATAACTACGAGCACGTCATCAATAACGGCTGCACCTAGAATTGTAGCGCCTTCTCTTGAATTCAGTTGATCTAATTCCTTCAACACCTGCACAGAAATACTTACCGACGTGGCGCAAAATAGTGTTGCAAAAAATAACGAATGATTGCTGCCAAACCCAAAGGCAATCCCAACACTATAACCTCCGATAAAAGGCAGTATAATACCACCGATCGCGACGGCTAATGCCGATTTCCATGTCTCTTTCATCTGCTTGATATCCGTTTCAAGTCCTGCAATGAACATCAGTAATAAAACGCCAATATTAGCAAACGTAGCAACAAGCTCGTCACTTTGCACCCAGCCAAGCACTGCCGGTCCTAGTACAATACCGATAATCAGCTTCCCCAATACAGCGGGCTGACCAAGCTTTACAGAAATATGACCTGCAATTTTCGTTGCAAGCAAAATAATAACGATTGTAAAAATAAATTCCATTGGAATCCTCCCTTATGCAACACCTGTTGTAAATCTTATCATAGCTGATTTCGTTGCAAATAGTTCAGAGCTTCCATCATCCGTTCATTGTATAGTGAGTCTTTACTTGTGTTATCGAATACGACTTGCCCGCTACCTTTACCTCTGGCCATACCATATCGATGCAACAGCGCAGCAAGGCGACGTACAGTTCCTGTACTCCCATCGACAATATCAATATGAGTTGGTAATATTTCTCGTAGTATTGGTTTAAAGTAAGGATAATGAGTGCAACCTAACACGATTATTCCATAATTCTCTAGATCGAATGGAGCTAATTGATCTACAAAATACTGTTTCACTTCAGCCGTATCATACTTCATGCTTTCACAAAAAGGAACGAGCATCTCCATCGGCAAAGAGTCAACAATACCGGAATCGTCTACGCGCGAGACAAGTGCATAATATTTCGGTAAAGACAGTGTAAGCGGAGTAGCAAATACTAACACTCTTCTTCCCGTCGAGCGATTCATCTCTACTGCTGGCTTTACTGCTGGCTCCATACCGATAATAGGTATATTAGGATATTGTTCGCGTAGATCCTCTACAGCGATGCTTGTAGCAGTATTACAAGCCATAACAAGTGCGTCTATATCATGTTTCATCATATTATGAACGGTAGCCATAATATAACCATACACTTCTTCTTTCGTTTTCGTCCCATAAGGAACATGCAAAGTATCTGCTACAAAATAATAATCTTCCATTGGTATGCGTCGAATTGC